>QILF01000150.1 GCA_003233235.1 Zetaproteobacteria bacterium | reverse complement strand
GGTGACACTCGTTGCCGGGCCGCGTGTGCCTGAATCGCGGCAGAAGATGAACCGTGTTGATGTAAGTTCTACGCAGGAGATGTTGTCGGCTTGCGAACGAGATGCTGCGAATTCGGATGTGTTTGTGGCGGCGGCAGCGGTCAGTGATTATCGTTTTTCTGAACCTGTTTCCGGAAAATTAAAGCGTGGCGGCGGTGAATTTACTGTTCGGCTGACGGAAAACACCGATATTGTTGCGCATGTTTCAGGCATGCAGGCGCGGCCAAAAATGGTGGTCGCTTTTGCCGCCGAAGCGGATGCACATATTGAAAAAGCGCACGAGAAAATGCTGAAGAAAGGTGCGGATGCGATATTTGCCAACGATATTTCCCGCATGGGAGATAAACAGGGCGCAGGCTGGTGGCTGGCGGGGCCTATGAAAATACAAGCGGAATTGATGGATAAAGCGAAATTGGCGGCATGGCTGGTGACAAAAATTCGGGAGAAACAGCTTAGGGAGATGGACAATGACTAACGAAAAAGTGACGGTGCGAATTTGCAGATTGGCACATGGCGAAGGCGTAGAATTGCCGCATTTTGCCAGTGAACTGGCCGCTGGAGCGGATTTACGTGCTGCTGTGCCGGAGGATGTTGTTCTGCTGCCGGGTGAGCGGCGTTTGATTCCGACAGGTTTCGCAATGGCGTTGCCCGCAGGTTTTGAAGCACAGGTGCGACCGCGTTCCGGTTTGGCCTTTAAGCATGGTATTTCAGTGCTCAACAGTCCGGGTACGATTGATGCTGATTACCGTGGTGAAGTGGGGGTGATTCTGATCAATCACGGTGCGGAGGATTTTCACATTCAACGTGGTGACCGGATTGCCCAAATCGTCATTGCTGCTGTTGCCAAGGCTGCGTTTGAAGCGGTGCAGGAGCTGGATGATACGGTGCGTGGGAGCGGCGGTTTCGGTAGCTCGGGAAAACAATAATAGTAATCTCCAAGTCTTGTAAGGCTATCGCAACATACTGTAATGATTGAAAAATCTTCTTCTTTACTCTACAGCAAAGGCCTAGAGCTTGTGCGCGGGACTGCCGCTGGCATGCGTCCGCGCGTGGCGATTATCAACGGCATTTGCCATCCGGATTTAAAAAAACTGGCGGAATGCGCCAGTGATTTGTTTATTCAGCAGCAGCGCCGCGATGCTTGCCTGACCCTGCAACGCGCCGGTTATGCGATTACCCGCAACATTCGCAACGGGCCGTTTGATTTGGTGCTGGTGCTGGCCGACAGGCAGCGTGAGCAAACCATGGGTTGGCTGGCCGCCGGTGCGAAGCTACTCGGCGAAGGTGGTTATCTGGCTTTGTGCGCGGCCAACGATTCGGGGGCCAAGGGATACGAGAAGCGGCTGCGCGCGTTGGGAAATATTACGGTTGAGAGTAAATCCAAGTGCCGTTTTTCGTTTATTTCCAAACATGATATTGCACATGCGGATGTGCTTGACGAATGGCTGGATGCAGCAGCACCGCGTTTGCTACCTGACTTTGGACTGATTTCGTGTCCGGGTGTGTTCAGTTGGCAGCATCCGGATGCCGGGTCACAGCTTTTGCTTGATCATTTGCCATCCACACTTTCCGGGTGCGGGATGGATTTAGGCTGCGGAAACGGTTTTTTGTCGCATCATGTGCTAACCCGTCAGGGTGATATTCGCCAGTGGCATATCGTCGATGTTGATGCGTTGGCTCTGAGCTGTGCGGAGCAGAACTTACAGAACTTCAACCATGTTCGCGTTTATCCGTATTGGCTGGATGCAACCGGCGAAAGCCTGCCCGGCGGCATGGATGTGGTGCTGATGAATCCACCTTTCCATAAAGGCCGGGCGGATGCTGTTGAACTCGGGCAAACCATGATTTCTGCTGCCGCGCGCAGTTTGAAAGCCTCCGGAAGCCTTTTTATGGTGGCCAATCGTCATTTGCCCTATGAATTGATTATTTATCAGACTTTTGAGTCAGTTCAGAGTCTTTTTGATGGGGAAGGATTCAAAGTGCTACGTTGTGACGGGGTAAAGTAGGTTTCTTTTACTTAAAACCAGTTATTTTCTTAACTACTTCGTAACATTTCACCGGCTCTGTGCGGTTTTTTACGCTTATTTCACCTTTTTCGCGCATGAGTATTGCGTGTTTGCAGTAGTTACGGGTCTGCTCGCCGACAAGGATTTCCTGCCCTTCGGCGATTTGTTCAAGGCGGGCAGCGACATTAACCGTGTCGCCGATGACTGTGTAGTCCATGCGGTTTTTGGCACCGACATTACCGACCACCACGTTGCCGGTGTTGATGCCGATACCAACCTGAAATACCGGAAAACCACGCGTATTGCGATCCTGCATCAGCCTGCCGATGTTCTCCTGCATTTCCTGTGCGGTGTGTATCGCGTCCAGCGCCGCAGCAATTTTGTCGGTTCGCGAGGGGAAAACGGCCATCAGTTCATCACCGACGAATTTATCAAGAATACCGTTATGTTTAAAAATAATACCGACCATGGCATCGAAATACTCGTTGAGCATGGCGATGATATCTTCCGGCGACATGTTTTCCGACAGCGTGGTGAACGAACGAATGTCGGCGAACAGCAGGGTGGCCTCGGTGCGTTCGTTTTTTAGCGGGTCTTCCTGCTGCGATAAAATCATCTGTTCAATCACATCATTGCCGACATAACGCGCCAGATAGGCGCGTAATACGGATTCGCGTTTTAATTTTTCCTTTAATGCCTGCATTTTTGTGGTGTGTTGTTTAACACGGGCGACCAGTTCGGCGAAGTTGCGTTTACCTTTATCCGCCTCGGCAGCGAGTGTGCGGACGCTCTGCTCCAACTGATGCAATTCGGCAGGTGCACGTTTCGATAAACGTTGTGCTTCTTTGCCTCTTCCGGCGGCAATCAAACTTGCGAAGCGAGCCAATCGGCGCACATGACCGAAATTGCCGATGAGCAATGCCAAACCAGCCAGCAGGCTGAACAATGCAGTTGCGCCCATTGCGATGACAGTGGTGTCTGGAGTAATGCTACTTTGCAGCAGTAGAGCGACGCCCATCAGCGTTGGAATCAGACCCAGAAGGCTGAAAATCAGAAGGCTGCGCATGATATGATTTTCCGGTTATTTAACACCCTTCAAGCTCCTGCCGTTGATGATTAGAAATCATAATTATAGCGTATTTATCTTTCCGAACGAATGATTCTGACGGATAATATCAACACGAAAACTTGAACCACGAAAGTTCATTTCAACGCCAGAGGGCGTGATAGCAACGAGTTTGAGTTGCGGAGAAATATTGTCGCCCTGATGATAGATATGACCATTGATGAAGACCATGCGTGCAGCCGGGTTTTTGTCGAAGATATGTCCGGAAATCTGAATCGGCGGCAGCGATTGTTGGATCGTAACCGGCAGTTCACTACGCAAAACAGGTATTTGGCGAACGCTTGTTTCTGTGCTCTGCGGGCTGGCAATAGTTGCGGTTATTTCTAATGCATTCGGCTCAGGCAGGGTTGCTGGTTTAGATAGAACGGGTTTAGGCGGGGCCGGTGCAGATAATGCAGATAAGACTGGCGCAGGTACAGGCGCTGTAGATGGAATCGTTTGGGTTTCCGGCATGGATTTTACGTGCGGGTCGGGAAGCTTGACTGCCGGAGGTGTCGATGCGGGGCGGACAGGTGGTGGCGCAGTCGCGGATATTGTTTGCACGGCATCAGACACCGTCTTTGGAATGGCGGGTATGACCGGCGTTTCCAGCGTTTCGGTTTGCAAAGAGGGAAAAAATTGTATGGCAGCAATAACCAACAGGGCAGTAATCAGACCACCGACAAGCATGGCCTGCCAAGCGGGGCGTTGTATCAGTTGTGCCGGTTCGGCATGGCTGTGGATGGACGGAAGCTTTCCAGTTTGCGCCTGAGTATCCGATTTTTTCAGGGCATCAAGGATGTAGGACATGATTGCTTCCTGCTACGGGTTTTTTGTTAGTTGGGTTTGTTTCTGCATGTGTAGAGGTGTGAATCTCAGGTTCCGGCAACAGCCTCGGACCGGGCGCATGCAGCGCTGTAGTTAAGCGAATAAGCGTTTGCGGACCGGCGGCTCCGTTTGGCGGTAACCCTGTTTCCCGTTGGAATTGGCGCACACGATGAACCCAGCGCCCCTGATAAATACCCGAAATAGATTGTTTGGAAAGCGATGGATCAAGCTCGGCCAATCTCTGATTGAGCCATTTTGCGGAAGGGCCGACTGTGCCGGGCAGAATATCCCCGCTATATGCTTCGGGCGTACGCCACAACAATGTGAACGTTTCCATCCAGTGCTGGCGCAGCACGGTTAACGGAATTTGCACTTGCTTTCCGCCGAGCACAACCTTCGCTGTGGCTCCATCCAGCGATATGACAGCTATATTTACGATTTCACCGGCATCATTTTGCCACGGCAGCACAACCGGACGGTTCAATGAACGCAGGCGACCCAGATCGCCAATCTGGCGCAGGCAGGCGAAGCCTTCGGATACGGCGTAATCGCAGGGTTTAACCGAATCGGGCATCACCATGCCCCAAGCCGCAAACAGGGCACGAAATGCAAGTGTTCGACTTTGCGTAATGCCTACATTTTCCGGCCACGCCCATGCCTGCTCCGGCTGTTTATTATCGACAACTGTTTTTACAGGGCGGGGAATGGGTTTCGGTTCTGGTTGCGGAATTTCATGTTTTATAACAACGGAAACGGTTTCTTGTTGCGCGGGCGGCGGCAGTAAATCCTCATCGAGAACAAATACGGCGATGAGTAGCATAGCAACAGCTAATGCGGCCCATGACACTGCCGCATTGCGGCGATTGCGATTTGTTTGTGCCGTATTCTGTCCAAGCACTTCGCGGGAGGCCTGACGGGTCATCGCGCGGTCAATATTTTTCACGCTTTTGGCATATGCACCGAGCATAGCGCGATCGC
Organism: Zetaproteobacteria bacterium; assembly: GCA_003233235.1. Classification (GTDB taxonomy): domain Bacteria; phylum Pseudomonadota; class Zetaproteobacteria; order Mariprofundales; family Mariprofundaceae; genus UBA1543. The sequence goes on along the minus strand of QILF01000150.1, from coordinate 8,158 downwards.
AAATGAGGTTAATCAGTCGCGGAATGCCCTGACTGATGTGGTGGATATAACGTTCGGCAGCGGCATTGAAAATGGGTTCGTTACAGCCGGCGACGGACAGACGGTGGGTGATGTAGGCGCTGATTTCGTATTGACTCAATGCTTGCAGATGGTAACGGGCGGTGATGCGTTGCGATAATTGACGCAGTTCCGGTTGCGCCAGTTTATGTTGTAACTCCGGTTGGCCGAGCAGAATGATTTGCAGCAATTTACATTCGTCAGTCTCCAGATTGGTCAGCAGGCGTAATTGTTCGAGCACATCGCCATCAAGATTTTGGGCTTCGTCGATAATCAATACCGTTTTTCGACCTTCGGCATGTTTTGCCAGCAAATAGTGGTTGATAGCATCGATGAGTGTGCGGTTGCTTTGCGTGTCCGAAGGGTAGCCGATGTTCAGTTCATCGCAGATATTGGCCAGCAGCTCGACGACGGTCAGGCGCGGATTGATAATGAAGGCGACATCGACATCTGCGGGTATTTTCTCAAGCAGGCAGCGGCACAACGTGGTTTTTCCGGTGCCGACTTCGCCAGTGAGCAGTACAAAGCCGCTGCCATGTTCGATGCCATAAAGCAGATGTGCCAACGCTTCCCGGTGCTGTTCGCTCATGAACAGGAAGCGAGGATTCGGCGCGATGGAGAATGCTGCTTCGCGCAACTGGAAGTGGTTGGCGTATAAGGTGTCCATGTTTGCGAAGCATGCGTAAATTATCACCTGCTGTCATGTTCTCTGGTGTTTTCGCCAGTCCGGCTATTCAGTCTGACGGCGAAAACGATTCAATATGCTTCAATTACAGATGACAGTGGTTTCTTCCTGACAGTGAACAAGATGCTCTTCAAAGCTGCGGGTCGCTTTTTCCCAAGTGTATTGCAGCGCGAATTCGCGACAGTCTTGGCGGTGGCATTTCAATGCGCCTGTAACTGCTGTTTTCAAATCGTGATCTAAGCAGCCGATTTTTTTGTCGGTGATGACATCGATAGGGCCGGTTACCGGATAAGCGGCTACGGGCACACCGCAAGCGAGCGCTTCGAGAAGAACAAGCCCGAATGTGTCGGTTTTACTCGGGAATACAAACACATCGGCTGCCGCTACATGGGCGGCCAGTTCTTCGCCGACTTTAAAGCCGACAAAATGAACGTCGGGGAATTCCTGCGATAATTTCTGCATATCCGGGCCATCGCCGACCACGACTTTGCTTCCCGGCAGGTCGAGTTCGAGAAATGCAGCGATGTTTTTCTCCACGGCGACGCGTCCGACATACATGCTGACAGGTCGCTCTCCCGGCATGGATGTCCCTTGTTGCGGTCGGAAAAGCTTGGTATCAACACCCCTCGACCATAATTGCACACGTTGAAAACGCTGCTCTTCAAGTTCACGCTTTACTGATTTTGTACCCACCATGACGGCTTTCGAGCCGCCATGAAACCAGCGCATCAGATGATACCCCCAGGATAAGGGAACCGGGGCGCGCAGACTGACATATTGAGGGAATTGAGTATGGTAAGAGGTGGTGAAATCGTGATTCCGGCGTTTGCACCAGTTGCGTGCGGCGAAACCGAGCGGCCCTTCGGTGGCGATGTGGATTGAATCGGGAGCATAATCGTCGAGCAGACGTGACAGCTTTGTCCCCGGTGCTAGCGAAAGCCTGATGGAAGGATAAGTCGGGCAGGGAATAGTGCGAAACGACTGCGGGGTGAACATTTCAACCTGATGGCCAAAGAGATTCAGCTGATCGCGCGTGTGCGACATGGTATTGACCACGCCATTGATTTGCGGATGCCATGCATCAGTTACGATAGCAATTTTCATGTGTTTTCCCCGATGGCGTCCCCGAAGGGCGTCTTTTTTATTTCTGTTCTTGATGTTGATGTACCAAGCGAAGCCCATTCAGCAGGCGTGAAACACCGTAGCACCCGGCATGTGTCGCTCCAGACCAGTATCGACAACGTACCGTCTTCGCTTTCTACCAGTGCCGAGCAGCTTTCCACCCAGTCGCCACAGTTGCAGTACAGGATACCGTTTAGCGGTGCGATTTCAGGGTGATGAATATGCCCGCAGACGACAGCATCGACATTGTGACGCTGCGCCTGATAAGTAACCGCTTCTTCGAAATTGCTAATATACTGGACGGCGTTTTTTACTTTCAGTTTGAGAAACGCGGATAACGACCAATAACCTTTACCGAGACGGCGACGAAACCAGTTTAAGACCATGTTTAGTTGCAAAAGGACATCGTAGGCGAAGCTTCCCAATTTGCCGAGGAAGCGGCTTGCACCGATAACGCTATCGAATTCGTCACCATGCATAATGAGGATGCGTTTACCGTTGGCCAGCGTATGAATTGCATGTTTCTCAATGCTGATGTTGCCCAGTTTCAGTCCGCAGTATTCGCGCAGTTTTTCATCGTGGTTGCCGGGGATGAAAACAAGCTGTGAATCGTGTTTCGGTTTTCCGAGGAATGTGCGGATGGCATCGTTGTGCTTCTGCGGCCAGTAAAGGTGGCGCTCCATGCTCCACATGTCAATAATATCACCGACCAGAAAAAGATATCTGGTTTCCGTGCTGCGTAAAAAATGCAGTAGAAAATCGACCTGACATCCACTGTTACCGAGGTGAATGTCGGAAAGCCAGATGGTGCGCAGTTTTAACGGGTTTTGCGGGGAAATATTTTCCAGTTCGTCACATAGCATGCATGGCATGCTGAAGTGCTTTTATGTCAATTTCGTGTCAGAGAATTTTAAAAAGTCAGAATGACACACCATGTCGCAACAGATAGTAGAATTGCACAGAACACGGCTGCGGAACCGATGTCCTTGGCACGACCGGAAAGTTTGTGGTGTTCAATGCCGATTCGGTCAACAGTCGCTTCAATGGCGGAATTGAGCAATTCGACAATAATGACCAGTCCCCAGCTGCCCAACAGCAAGAGTCTTTCAAGAGCACTGACATCCAGCCAGAAGGCAACGGGAACAGCCAATATTAGAACGATCATTTCCTGCCGGATGGCTTGTTCGTATTTCCATGCCCAGCGCAAGCCTTGCAACGAAAATCCGATGGCAAACAATAGCCTGCGTAGGGGATGCGGGTGGCTGTTTTTCGGGTAAGTTGCCTTTTTTTGCATGTTCGGGAATCTCCGTTTAAGGCATCAGTTCCGGTTGACGAAGTGCAGTAGTGAAAGTTGAGGAGAACTCGGCGTTTCAATTGATACCGGATAATTTCCGGAGAAACATGCATCGCAATGGACGCTGCGCGGTTTGCCAACGGCACGGTAAAGGCCATCGAAGGAGACAAAGGCCAGTGAATCCGCATCCAGCGCCTGGCACATTTCGGCAGGGTCCATTTTATTGGCCATCAATTGGTCTTCGTCCGGGGTATCAATACCGTAGTAGCAGGAATGTTTTGTCGGCGGGCTGGAAATGCGTAAATGCACTTCTTTTGCACCGGCGCGACGCACCATTTCCACCAGTTTACGGCTGGTCGTTCCGCGCACAATGGAATCATCGACCAGCACCACGCGTTTACCTTCAATCAATTCACGGTTCGGATTGAGCTTGAGTTTGACACCGAAATTACGAATCGATTGCTTCGGCTCGATGAAAGTACGGCCAATATAATGGTTGCGAATCAGCCCCATCTGGAAAGGCAGCCCCGCAGCTTCGGCGTAACCCATGGCAGGCGGTGTCCCGGAATCGGGGACGGGCACGACAATATCGGCATCGACGGGTGCTTCGCGAGCCAGTTCCTCGCCGATGCGGTAGCGTGCCTGATAAACATTGATACCTTCCAGCGTTGAGTCGGGACGCGCAAAATAGACATATTCGAAGACGCAGAAACGTGGTTCCGGTTTATCAAACAGCTTGATGCTTTCGATACTGTTTTCTTCGATAATTACCATTTCACCCGGTTCGACATCGCGCACATAGGTCGCGCCGACAAGATCGAAGGCGCAGGTTTCAGAGGAAAGCACCCATGCATCGCCAAGTTTGCCGAGCACCAGAGGGCGTAAACCGTGTTTGTCGCGCACGCCAACCAGCCGTTTTTCGACCAGCACCAGTAGTGAGAATCCGCCGTTTAGACGTTTGACTGCTTCAGCCAATCGCTCACGCATAGTGTCGGCACGACTTCTGGCGACCAGATGAATCAATACTTCGGTGTCCGAGGTGGATTGGAAAATGGAGCCTGTATTTTCCAGTTCGCGGCGTAATTCCGGTGCATTGACGATATTGCCGTTGTGACACATGGCGATGCCGCCATGCGCGTATTCATAGGAAAACGGCTGGCAATTGCGCAGGCCCGATTCACCGGAGGTGGAATAACGGACATGGCCGATGCAGCGCTCACCTTTAAGTTTTTTAATGGTTGATTTCTGGAAGATGTCAGCGACCAGACCGACGCCGCGATGGCTGTTAAAATTGTGTCCGTCGGTAGAAACGATACCTGCCGATTCCTGTCCGCGATGCTGCTGTGCGTAGAGACCGAGGTAGGTTAAATTGGCGGCTTCCGGATGTTCAAAAACGCCGAAAACACCGCATTCGTCGTGGAAATGATCATCCGATTCGATTTCTGAGAGGTCGTGCTGCATCGTGTCCACTACATGTTCTTCCTGATGATGGATTCCAGAGCTTTTTTGTCCGGTAAAGGGATATTTATAATCGGCTTTTTGCTCGTGCTTTGCGCCTTTGTTTTAGCATTGCCCTGACGTGAGAACGGGTATCCTTCAGGGATGGCGCGCCCAAGCAGGTCGCCCAGTTGGACGGCATAAGGCGTAATTACGCTATTTTTCAACCACGGCTTGTCCAATTTGGCGTAGGTGGTAAAAATAAGAAAAAACAGGCCGATGAGCAGCAACCCGCGAGTAAGGCCGAAAATCATGCCCAATGTGCGATCGGAGGCGGTAAGGTCGGCCATATCGACCAGTTTACGAATCAGCGAGCCGATTAATGCGACCACCAGCATCACTGAAACAAACACCAGCCCGAAACCGGCCAGATTGGCGACGGTACTGTTCGGAATCCAGCCGTGTACCAAATCGGCAGCCATACCGGAGGCACGCCCGGCAATTATAAATGCGGCGACAAGTCCGATAAGCGAAATAATTTCGCGCACGAAACCACGCCACAGCGATAGCACCATGGAAAAGCCGGTAATGGCGAGCAGTAAATAATCGAATAAATTCAAGCAAGCCCCGCTTGTGCAGCTTCGGCCATATTGCGCACGGCCTTGAGTTGTATTGCGCTTTTTGAATCGGGGGCGAGTGTAACAGCGACGTTTGCTTCCTGCACCCTTGCGTGATTGTGTTTGGGCAACAGCAGTTGCGAAAAGCCGAGACTGGCGGCTTCGCGGGCGCGTGCCTCCGGTTGCCCGACAGGACGAATTTCGCCGGTCAGACCCACTTCGCCGAAGGTTGCCATATTGGCTGGCATGGGGCGTTCCTGATAGGCGGAAATAATCGCCAGCATGACCGCGAGATCGGCTGCCGGTTCAAGAATACGCGCACCGCCAACGACATTCACATACACGTCCTGCTGCCCGAGTGGCAGGCCGATGCGTCGCTCCAGAACAGCAGTCAGCATGGCCACGCGGCCCGTATCGAGGCCGACGGCACTGCGTTTGGAAGTCGCATAAACACTGGGGGCAACCAGCGCCTGCACCTCGACCAGTAGCGAGCGTGTGCCTTCCATGCAGGCGAGAATCACCGAACCGGGCACATCGACGGCGCGTTCGGCAAGAAAAACCCGCGATGCATCCTGAATCCCCATCAATCCGGCATCACTCATTTCGAACACGCCGATTTCGCCAGCCGGTCCGAAGCGGTTTTTTACGGCGCGTAAAATACGATGCGCATGGCCACGATCGCCCTCGAAATAAATCACCGCATCGACCATATGTTCGAGAACACGCGGCCCGGCCAGCGAACCGTCTTTGGTTACGTGTCCGACCAGAATCATTGCATGGCCGCGCTGTTTGGCGCTTTGAATTAAAGCCGCAGCGCAATCGCGCACTTGCGCCACGGTTCCCGGAGCACTGGTCAGTCTTGATGTGACGGTGGTTTGAATCGAATCAATAATAACTGTGGCCGGTTGGGTTTCTTCGATGGTGGCGAGAATCGCTTCCAAATCGTTGCTGGCAGCGAGATGAATATTCGTGTGTTCGACCTGAATACGTTCGCCGCGCAGGCGCACTTGCTGCGTTGATTCTTCGCCGGTGACATAAAGTACGATGCCGTCGGCGGCGAGATGTTGCGAGGCTTGCAGCAGCAACGTGGATTTGCCGATGCCCGGGTCGCCGCCGATGAGAATTGCCGAACCGGGTACAAATCCGCCGCCGAGTACACGGTCCAGTTCCGGTAGGCCGCTGCTGCGGCGTGGTGCTTGGCTGCTGTCGATATCCGTGATGGAAACGGCAGCTAATGGTGCAACTGCGACACCGGTACGCGGGTTGGCTGCTTGCATGGCTTGTTCGGAAATACTGTTCCAGGAACCGCAATCCGGGCATTGCCCGACCCATTTACGGTGTTCCGCACCGCAGGACTGGCATACATAGATGTTTTTGACCGTGAATTTCTTCGTTAGCGACTTTGCCATGGGCGCATATTAACCGTATTTTTCATTCGATGGCAGGGATGGTTTTTTTACAGAGATAAGCAGTGTTTTATTGGCTTGACAAGAGGGCTTGATTGCGTACATTTCGCGACCCGAATATTAGGGCGGTATGGCTGGAAAGGCGGTATCGCGCAAGGAGTAAGACATTGGCAAATCACGTTTCCGCAGCAAAGCGGGCCCGCCAGAGTGAAAAGCGTCGTCTGAATAATCGCACCCAGAAAAGTGCGATGCGTACCGCAATCAAGGCCGTTTTGACTGCCGTTGAGGTAGACGACAAGGATGCAGCCGGTGAGGCGCTTAAGGCAGCCACTTCGCTGATCGATCGCGCTGGTCGCAAGGGTTTGATTCACAGCAGTCAGGCATCGCGCCGCGTTTCTCGTCTCACCTCAAAGGTGAAAGGCATTTCCGCTTAGTTTTTCGTTTCAATTGTTGGTTGGTGAGTATGTTTGCACTGATTTGAAATGAGCCTAAGGAGGCGCTGATCAATTCATGGATTTGCATTTTACATTTATAATGCACCAACTCGGCGTTGCAATGTTTCGCAATAGCCGTGCCATTACGTGCACATTGCGCCTTGATTTGGCACATTCTTAATGCAAGCTGCTTTACCCAGAATTAATCAGCACCTCCCTAATTACAGAATCACCCTGCCGTAGTATATAAATCGTAGTTGCAAAGGCAGCAGGTGAAAAATATCTGAAAAGGTAAAGCCCGCCTCCCCCCGGAGACGGGCTTTTTTTGTGGCGGATTATTTGGGTTATTTGTCCGCCTTATCGTTAGCTGCATTTCCTACCGACAGTTTAGCCATCGCTTTTTCCAGCGTTTTTTTGCCGATACCTTTGACACGCAGCAAACCTTTAACATTCTTAAACGGGCCATTTTCATTGCGATATGCAACAATCTTAGCCGAAGCTTTGACACCGATTCCTTCTACTTTCTGCAATTCCTTGGCTGTTGCCGTATTGATATCCACTGTGTTGCCAGCCCATGCCGAACCGGCTGCCATGAATACAGCTATAACCATTACCAACAATATTTTTCGCAGTCCCATTTTCACCCCTCCATTCTGTTTTTTTGTTGCTTGCCAACGGTTAGACTGCTGTCGATAAGCAATGGTAAAAGCAATCAAAAAAAGCTTTTTCGAAGAAGGCAGAAACCAGCAAAGAGATTCGATCATTGCATTCCCGTGCCTTATCTTGAAAAGCCCTTTCTTTTCACTTACGGGGTGGAATGCTACGTACTGTATTTATAAAATTCATGTCCCATAAACATGGTACAAAACCCGTAAATTCATGATAAACGCCAGTCTCTGATTTTCACTACACAACAAAAAATTGTTTTTGGCTCTGGTATTAACCTGCATTATTCACAAATACTGCCGCGCCCTTGCTTGTTCCTTTGCCCGCAACGAACCCTTGCTCAGATGCTCGTAAACATGGCTACGCCCTTTTTCGCAAAAATCCGTTGCGAACAAATGCTCTGCGCAATCATCACGGCGATTCATGAATAATGCAGGTTA
>QILF01000010.1 GCA_003233235.1 Zetaproteobacteria bacterium | reverse complement strand
CGTGCAGTTCAGCGACTGCATGCCGGACTCGGACTTGTTGGCTGTGATTCCGGTGTATATACACTCTCTCACGATGCTACCTCTTTCGGGCAGGTTTCCCGCTATATTGCGCCTCGCGATTTACCCACCAGGCTCTCAAGCCGTATGCGCAAAATTCGGATCGAACGGGAGCTTTCAAGCTATGCAGCATCCCGCCCTGCGGGGTTGGAGCTGTTCAGTGATGACCGCTCGCCTTACATTTCGGATGTGCTTGCACAGATGCCGGATTGCGATGTTGTGAACCTGCATTGGGTTGCCGGATTTATGGACTATACATCTTTTTTTGCCGAAATTCGCAAGCCTGTCGTTTGGACCATGCACGACATGAATGCCTTTACCGGCGGCTGCCACTACAACATGCGATGTGATCATTTCAGGTATCACTGCGGTGCTTGTCCTCAATTGGGTTCACTAATGCAGGAGGATTTGTCTAGCGTTGTTCTGAAACGAAAAGCAAAAGCATTGTCTCGGCTAAAGCATGGTCAGATAAATATTGTGGCGACCAGCCAATGGATGAAGCGGGAGGCGGAGTCCAGCACGTTGTTCCGTAATTTGCCAATAAGCGTCATCCCTCTGGCTTTGGATGTCGAGGTGTTCCGGCCATGTGATGGAGCAGGCATGCGCTCGGCTCTGGGTATTCCGAAAGAGGCCAAAGTGGTGTTGTTTGCAGCTGATTCGGTTAGCAATCAACGCAAGGGTTTTTCCGAGTTTTATGCAGCCTTGGATGGTTTGCAGGTGGATGGGGAATTATTCCTCCTCACCATCGGTAGCAGCGCACCGAAATTGAATCCGACATTCGGGCATTTTCATATCGGTCAAATGAATAACGACCATCTTATGGCAGCTATATACAGCGCGGCAGACGTGTTTGTGATTCCATCTTTGCAGGAGGCGTTCGGTCAAACGGCGCTGGAAGCTATGGCATGCGGTACGCCAGTTGTCGGCTTTGATACAGGGGGAATTCCGGATATGGTTCGCTCGGGTGTCACTGGTATGTTGGCCCCACTGGGGGATGTGGCCGGACTGCGGTTTTGTATAGCTCAGGTTTTGAATGACGTGGCACAGCGCAGGAATATGGCAGCACAGTGCAGGCGTATTGTCGAAGACGAGTACGCTCTGACCGTGCAGGCAGGAAAATATGTCGCGCTTTATGAAGAAATGCTTGCATCTTGACTTGTACGCGGCATCGCTTGCGTGTGCAATAAGTGGTCGGGAAATTGCTTGAAAGGTTCCGGTTTAGCTGGTTCCCTGAAGAAAATTTGGGTTTTGAATAAGGAGAAGGTCGTTGATTACGATTCCTGAATATGCAACAGAAGAACAGATCAAGGACGTTGAGGCACTTCTCCAAATCACCGGTAATCCGCCGACGCTGGAACAGATGTGGGCCTGTATGGATTTCGTGTGGGATTCACTGGGCTGCAATAACCAAGACCTAGACTGGGAGCGAATCGGTAAGTTTTACGATCATCCGGTCTGGTTGCTCAATGGTCTGTTCATTGAGCAACATAATCTGTCGATGGAAAACCGTGATGCCTTCGCATCCGAGATCAAGAAGCTGTCGTCGGCGCGCGTGGCCGATTTCGGCGGCGGGTATGGTAGTCTGGCGCGAATGATTGCGAAACTTTGTCCGGAGACGGAGGTGCATGTGATTGAACCGCATCCGTCGTCTGTGGGATTGGAACTGGCGAAGGGCATCAAGAATTTTTCCTATATCTCACAGTTGGAGGGCGAATACGATGTCATCATCGCCACCGATGTGTTCGAGCATGTAACCGACCCGTTGGCCGAAGTGGAGAAGGTGTCAGCAAATCTCAAACTAGGTGGCATCGGCTTATTTGCAAATTGTTTCTTCCCGGTTATTAAATGTCATTTGCCCAGCGTATTTCATTTTCGCTACAGCTTTCACACCATCCTCGAAAAGATGGGTCTGAGCTATGTCGGACCGGTCAAATACGGGCATTTTTACAAGAAAACACGGGATGTGAAGGTGACGGGCTATTGTCGCCTGCTCGAATTCCTGTCTACCAAGGCTTTCCGCTTTCTGCGCACAGCCAATGTGCGCCCGCGCTGAACGCTGCTGCACATTGGCTGCGCGTGCGACGATTCAGGGTTTTCCTGTCCGAAGGGTGACGCATGCCATCTAAGGCTACACTGGCACTCCCATCAGCGCAGCATGCCGGTGTCGGCTGGCCGTGGCAGGAAGGAATACATCACCTCGCTGATATGCTGCTCGGTGACGCTCCTTGGCCGAGGATAACCGTTGTGACCCCTTCTTATAATCAGGGCGAATATATCGAAGAAACGATTCGATCAGTTCTGTTGCAGGGTTATCCCAATCTTGAATACATTATTATGGATGGCGGAAGCAGCGATCAGACGGTTGAGATTATCCGCAAATACGAAGCGTGGATTTCGCATTGGGAGAGTGAGAAAGATCGCGGTCAGACGCATGCGATTAATAAGGGATTTGCTCTGGCTACGGGCGATATTGTGGCGTGGATTAACAGCGATGACAGTTATTTCCCGGATACGCTAAAAAATGTGGCACTGGCTTTTCACCAGCATCCGGGAGCGATTCTGCTCGGTGATGTGGAAGAATTTAACGAACATGGCGTGATTGGTATTCAGCATTTACACCATGTGTCCGCTGAAGCGCTGCTCAAACCGATGGGCGATAGTTGGATGTGGCATCAACCCGGGACGTTTGTTCCCAATAGCGTGCAAAAGCAGGTCGGAGCACTGGATGAATCGCTGCATTACGCTTTTGACAAGGATTGGATGTTTCGCCTGATGGAACATGCGCCAGTGGCTTATGTCGGCACGGCACTGGCACGATTCAGGGTGCATGCCGGGGCCAAAACGCAAGCGGATTTGGATAAAACGATACGTGAAATTTATCAGGTCAATCGACGCCATCTGGGCTTGACGGATTCAGCGCGAGCGCGCCGCTTGCGGGCAATTTATCATTTGCGTCTGGCCGGACTCTATCTCTGCGAACATGAGGATTATGCGCCGTTTTTTGATCGCCGACGGGCAGCGGTTGAGTTGTGTAAATCACTATTTGTTCGTCCGGGGACGGTGTTTGGTACGAATAGTCGTCGTTTGTTACGCCGCTTGTTGCTACCCAAGTCGCGCTGGCGGTCAGGTGGATGAATAAAAAGCGGATTGTGTATATCGCTGCGCATATTGAACCGGCACATACCGGCGGCGAGCAATACAATTTACATCTGCTCGCTGCTGCCGAGCAGGCGGGGTTGATTGTGGTTAAAGTGGCTTTGACCGATAATGCTATGTTTCGCTGGTTACAGGATGCGCCGATCTTTTGGCGTTTGTGGCGGGTTTTTGCTTTTTTCTGGCTGCATGTGAAGTTGTTTCGTTATCGTCAGAATGCCCTGTTGCTTGATGTCTGGCTGGCACCTTTGATGTGGCCGGGGATGATCCTGGTGTCCGGTCGTTATCGGGTCATGGTTCACCATCTTTGTGCTGATTTGCATAAACGTGCATGGCGCAGGGCATGGGGGCGGTTTTGCGAAGCGCAGTTGTTGCGTGGTGCATCGCAAATATTAACGGTGAGTCGCAGCAGTCAAGGTCAGATTGAAAGTAGAACATACGAGAATAGGACGCACGGCGAAACACCGGTTCATATCATTAATACCGCATTTGAACCTGTCGCCGGTATTACGCGCGGTGGTGGCGAGATCACACGAATTTTATTCGTCGGCCACATCACGCAAGCCAAAGGTGTAATTGATCTGGCAGAAGCGGTAGCCGGATTTCCAAAGGGGAGCAAGTGGCGGCTGGATATGGTTGGTCGAAAGAGCGTGGAACCGGATACCACGGCCCGAATCGAAGCTGTTTGTCGGCAGTCCGGCGTGCTGGAACAGGTGAAATTGCATGGCCGGATTGATGATGAAGCACTTCTGGAAATGTATCTCAGCGCGGATATTTTTGTTCTTCCTTCGTATTGGGAGGGTTATGGGATTGTGCTTCTCGAAGCGATGTCGCACCGTTTGGCTGTGGTGGCAAGCAATGCCGGGGCTATTCCTGAGGTGGTTAACGATGGCGAGACCGGGATTTTGACTGCCCCGGGTGATGTCGTTGCGTTGCGTAACGTATTGCTTTCTCTGCTGGAGAATGCCGCTTTGCGTGACAAACTGGCAGGGAACGGTCTGGCGTTTTCACGTAAACATCCGGATTGGAACGATCTGGAGGCGCAGTGCATACGGTGGTGGCAAGGGGTGAAAAAATGATAAATGCACTTGCAAAAACATGATGTCTGCCCTGAAACAGCGGCTATTGCGCTGGCTGATGCAGCGCATGGCGGCGGGTGTGAATTCGAGGGCATCAAAACCGGATGCGCCGCGACGGATTGCCTTGTGGCAATTCGGAGGTTTGGGCGACATGTTGTTGGTAACGCCGGTGGTTCTTGCGTTACAACAAGTATGGGCGGATGCGGAGATACATATCTGGTGCTCGCATCCGCAATTTGCTGATTTTTTGCGGCGATTTCCAAGTGTAAAAGCTGTCCACCCACTTCCTATATTCGATTTTGATACGCGCACCTTGCTGCGGCGCGATGTGCGTCGCCGGTTGTGCGTGATTCGTGATGAGATGCGCGTTGTTGCGCCGGATATGCTGGTTAATCTGCATATTCCTGCACTGCTTGACTGGTGGGCAGTGCAATGGTGGTTGGTCGGGCAGGTGAATGCATCGCATGCGCTCGGGTTTAATCCACGGTTTATGGACAAGGAATCGGTGTACGATGTTGCCTTGAATAGCAGCGAGCGTGACGGGATTCACTACACCACGCTTTACTGCCGTTTGCTTGAAAAAGCAGGTATTCCATGTGGCGAACACAGCCAATTCCCGTTGACCGAAGCAGAGCGCGAAAAGGCGGTTGCACTGCTGGCAAAATCAGGGGATGCGATAGCGCGCCCTGTTTGCCTGCATATCGGCGGGCGGCGCTTGAAAATGGAGGGGCGAATGTGGCCTGTCGAGCGTTTCGCAGCACTAGCGGAGCAGTTGATTGCGGCGGGTTTTTCGCCTGTGTTGATCGGTGTACAGGAGGAGTGTGATATGGGTGCGGCGCTTTGCACTTCGCTGCATTCTTCTTCTGTGGATGAATGTATCAACCTCATTGGTTGCACGCAGATGGGCGAAATGGCGGCGCTGATTGAGCTTGCCGACGGGTTTATCGGCCATGATTCGGGGCCGTTTCATATTGCTGTGGCTGTTGACACGCCAAGCGTTGCGATTTGCGGGCGAGCGGATGCGGAAGCGGAATATCTCAAATACGAACGGGACGATGTCGTTGTATTGACTGCCGATTCACCTGATTTAATCGCTGTGGACGAGGTTTTTTCTGCTGCGGCAGGTGTTTTTAAACTTTATAAGAATCATGCGTCTGCGGAGTTGGCGGAATGAAAGCAGATGTGATGCGTATTATGCTGGTGGTGAATGAATTTCCACCTGAAAAAATAGCCGGGACTGCAATGGCGACGCAGGCGCTGGCTGAAAATCTCGCAGCACATGGACATCAGGTGCTGGTGCTGGTTACAACGCCATGTCCGCCAGCCTTGGTTGATGGTCTCGAAGCATCGGATTATCAATTGCTGTGGATGACAGTGCGCCCGCTACGCGGAAGCGGGATAATCTGGCGTATTTGGCAGGCTTGGCGCGCCGCGCGACGTTTTAAGCCGCAAATCATTCAGGGACAGGCGGTATCGTGCGGTTTGATTGCAGCGGTGGTCGGGCGTTTGCTGCATGTGCCGAGCTTGTGTTACGCGCAGGGTTATGACGTGTACGAATCGACGCGCTGGCAGCAGCGAACGGAAATCCGTTGGGGTTGCGCCTGGCCGGATAAACTGCTGGCAGTCACGCGGAATCTGGCGGATACGATTGGTAACAAAACCGGCATTGGTGATGCGCAGGTATTGCCGCATGCATTTGCATTGCCGGAGCGGATATTTACAAGGGATGAGGCGCGTGTGCGCTGTGGTTTGGCCGGGGATGCGCATGTGGCATTCAGCATCGGGCGATTGGAGAGCTTTAAAGGCCATGATGTGCTGCTCAATGCGTGGGTTGGTGTTGTTCAGCAATATCCCGGGGCAACATTATGGATTGCCGGTTCCGGAAGCAAAAAAGCGGTGCTACAGCAGCAGGCGCTTGCATTGGGCGTTGAACGGAACGTCGAATTTCTCGGCCATCTGATGGTGGATTCGGTGCATCAACATATGGCTGCTGCGGATGTGTTTGTATTGCCGAGCCGCTCCGAACCATTCGGGATTGTGTTGCTTGAAGCCATGGCGCATGGTCTTCCCGTGATTGCCAGTGATGTGGGTGGCATACCCGAAGTCGTGCCTGAGAATGGCGATACCCGGCTGGTTCCGGTTGAGGATGTGCAGGCTTTGCAGGCGGCGATTTCGGGTAAATTTTCGGAAGGTTTTGCCTCATCGCAGATGAATAGGCAGCATGCCTTGCAGTTTGAATGGGGTCGGCAGGTGGGGCGGTTTGAAATGATATATCAACAATTGGTGCGCTGAATGATGAGCGCGCGTTTTGCTGTTTAACTGGAGCTTAAAATGTTAAAACGAATTTTACATCGCGGTGCGGAAGAGTTGCGCAGGCTGTACAACGTACTGGCGGTGCTGCTGCCATCCTGTGCATTAACGCGCTTGGCCGACGAGGCGCTGCGTTTCCGGCATCGTTTGAATGATGTTGTGCGACGAAGAAAGGCGAGAAAAAATAGTGAAATAACGCCGCCGATTACAGCGCAAACACATACGTCATCCTGTTTGCGGCGGGAAATCCTGGAAAAAACAACATCCTGGTCGGAATTGAATATTCCGCCTTGCCCTGTGCCGAGCATGCTGACTTTGGATGAAATGCGTTATTACCATTATATCTCCAGTTTTTATTCTGGAGCCGGGGCGGTGGTGGAGATCGGGCCGTGGATTGGTTCTTCGACCTACAATATCGTTGGTGGTTTGTTGGATAATCCGGCTTTTTCTGCGGATAAACACTTGTATGTGTATGATGATTTTGTCTGGCGTTCATCGTGGATGAACAAATGGCTGGTCGGTACGGATATTGCGCCGCTGAATAATCATGATTCGTTTCTGCCTTTGTTCCACAAGATGACCGGGGCATATGCCGGGCGAATTGAGGCGCAGGCAATGAAATTGATGGATGCAGGCGACAATAGCGATGTGCCTTGGTTCAAATGGGAGCATGGCGCTGTGGAGCTATGTTTTATTGATTGCGGACGGGCGCTGAAGATGAATGAAACATGGTACAAAGAGCTTTCGCCGCATTTTATTCCTGATCGAACGATTATCGTGATGCAGGATTGGCAGAATTTCAAAAATGTGCCGGAACAATTCTGGGAAAACACTAAAATTTTCACGGATAGCAAGCAAGGCCGCTTCGATCACATCCATGAACTCAGACACTCCGGAACGGCTACCTTTATTTATCGCGGCAAGATGTGAATCAGATGTCGGGAAAGAGGATACGATGAGGGATTTTGAACAATTATTTGATGCCGCTGCATGGCTACCATCGGCTGATGTGGTACGCACATGGGTGAAATTCAGAAATGATGAAGCTTCGTCCGGTTTGCTCTGGCATGTTCCGGCACAGCGGAAGAGGCCACTGTTATCACTGATTATTCCTACCGCAGATGCGGATCGCGGCGGCTATTTTCGACAGCTTATGCGGCAGCTTGGTGAGCAGGATTTTCAGGATTTTGAACTGTATGTCATCAAGGGTGATAAACGTCAGGGGCGTGGGATCAATATCGGTGCACAATTGGCCAAAGGCGAATATTTACTGACCGTGGATGATGATTCATCGCTGCCGGACCCTGCTACTTTGAGCAAAATGATTGCGGCCATGCAGGCGCATCCGGATATTGGCATGGCAGGAGGAAATAACACCGTGCCGGAATGGGCGACGCCGTTTGTGCAGCGGGTGATGCGGCAGATTCCGCGACGCAGTTGGGAGCCGGTGAAGGCGATTGTTGATTCCGATCTGGCCGAGCATCCGTGCCTGATGATGCGTGCTGAATTGTTTCGCCGAGTGGGCGGAGAAAATGAGCAAATTCCACGTGGTCTGGATCCGTATTTACGCAA
This sequence comes from Zetaproteobacteria bacterium, assembly GCA_003233235.1. Taxonomy (GTDB): domain Bacteria; phylum Pseudomonadota; class Zetaproteobacteria; order Mariprofundales; family Mariprofundaceae; genus UBA1543. The sequence continues at coordinate 5,117 of QILF01000010.1, read as the reverse complement.
GGCATTTCGCGATGCGGAAAGTCGTGTGGTGATTCTGCCGGGCATTATTTATCATCATCTACCGCCGGAAACGTGGAAAAAGCTACTCACTCAATTTTATCGCAACGGCAGGCAGGCGGCCTATGCCAATATCCATTCACCGGAATGGGTGATTGAAACACCGGCGGAACATGGCGAATTCACCGAACGTGTGCCATTGTGGCGAAGGATTTTCCGTTTTCCACTGCGTATGCTGGGTAGTTTGTTGCAGGGTAAATGGGTGTGGGTATTGTGCGAAGCCTGTTATGCGACGGGATTTATTGCCGGTTGGTTGGGTGAAAAGCTGCGTGGATAAGGGTGTAGAGAAGAGGTGATGTGTGAGTGAGAAAATGAATGAAGGTAAATCATGGGCGAGTGAGGAAAAATTCTTTTCCCGATCGTGGACGCATGTTTTCTATTTCTGGAAATTACGTCAGATGATGCTCGGGCGCACGGTTGAGCGACTTCTTCAACGCAGTCAGGACAGGCAGGGCATGCGAGTGATTGATCTCGGTTGCGGGCCGGGAACAAACCTTTTTGATGTGACGGATCGTTGTGCACGGTTTTCCGGAGTGCAATGGTTCGGACTTGATTTGAATCACCGCGAAGCGGCGATGGGCGCTGATCGCAGTCAGTGGCGCGGGCGGGAAAGAAATATGCAGCCGGTACGTTTTTTAAGTGGCGATATTTTTAATTTACCGTTGGCCGACAATAGCGTGGATATTATTTTGTCTTCCGAAGTGGTGGAACATTTACCTGACCCGATGCCTGCGCTTAAAGAGATGGCGCGTATTCTGAAACCGGGCGGTTATGCGATGGTGACCACACCGAATCCGCGCAATCTTCCCGAATTGGTGGGTTATGCGCTGGATCGTTTAACGGGAGGGCGCTTTAAGAAGTTGTATTGGAAGGGGCAGGATGACATTTCCGCGCCCCCTTTGGCGGCAGCGGTTGGTTTTGGTCATGTTTCCGTGCATCCGTTTTCGGTATGGCGGCCCTGGTTTGAAGAAGCGGGCATTCCGGTGGTTAAAAAAGTGCGCGGGCCGATGTTGTTCGGCAGTCCGTTTTTTGACCGGCAGCGGGTCCTGTCCGGTTTGCTTATTGCCCTTGACCCCATCCTTGATGTGTTGCCAGGGCGTTTCTTAACCACCACCAATCTTGGCATGTTGTGCCGAAAATCAGAGACGGATTAGTCTAGATGGCAATGTCGGAAAATCATATTTCAATCAAGATGAGGTAGCCTTCTCTTGTGCGGTTTTGTGGCAATTTGCGGGGTAGCGCGAGAGCATGAACTGAAGCGTATGGCTGTGGCGGTTGAACGCCGTGGCCCGGACGACCAAGGCTCATTTGACGACGGTTATTTTGCGGCTATTCATCATCGTTTGTCGATTATCGGCCCGGATGAGCGTGGTCGCCAACCGATGACTGTGGATGACGTGACGGTTGTTTTCAATGGCTGCATTTACAACTATCGCGAATTGCGGGCGCAGTTGGAAGCCGATGGCGTGTTGTTTGTTTCCGATACCGATACCGAGGTGCTGCCGCATCTTTACCGGCGTTTCGGTGTCGGCATGTTTTCCCTGCTTAACGGCATGTTCTCTATTGTGTTGTGGGATGCGCGTGATCAGGTGTTGCTGGCAGCGCGCGATGCGTTTGGTGAAAAGCCGCTATTTATTTGTGAGCAGGACGGGCGTGTCGGATTTGCTTCAACACTGTCCGCTTTTGAAAAAGGCGATTGGCGTTTAACGCCGAATGTGCAGGCGGTGCGCGATGTGTTGTGCCGGATGCGTGTCGAAGCGCCGCGTACGATGTATCGCGAGGTGCAGCAGCTTCCGGCCGGCTGTTATGCACGCATGCAATTGGGTAGTTGCCTGCATGTGGCGCGGTTTTTCCTCCTGCCGGAGGTGGAACCTGCGCCCGATATGGGAGCGCAGGAACAGCAACGCCAGATTGGCGACATCCTTGATGCTGTGTTTCTTTCGCGCAGCATTGCAGACAAGCCGATGGGTGTATTTCTTTCCGGTGGTATTGATTCTTCGCTGATTGCCGAATCTCTGGCGCGTCAGTTGCCGGAAAAACTGCATACATTTTCTGTTCGTTTTGCCGATGCTGCGCCGGATTACGATGAAAGTGTGTATGCCGCACAAGTAGCAAAACATATTGGCAGTGAACATCGCACTCTCAGTGTGCATGCCGATGCACACGAAACCCTGCATCAACTTGCCGAGGCATTCGATCAACCGGTTGCCAACACCGCTGCCTTGCCGACATTTCTAATTGCCCGCGAAGCTAAAAACTATGTGGATGTAGCGTTGTCCGGTGTCGGCGGTGATGAGTTATTCGGTGGTTATCCGCGTTATCTGGGCATGGCATGGCATGCGCGTTTGCGGCGTGTGCCGGGACGACGGCTTGCGTTGCGAATGATGCAATGCCTGCCCGAGGGTGGTGGTAGCAGGAATCTTCGCGGTCGTTTGCGACGGCTGCTGGAGGGTTTGGATTTACCCGCGCATGCGGCTTATGCGCAATGGGTATCTTCTGCTTTAGAATCGTGGGGTGAGATGTTTAACGTTGTCGAGCCGGAACTGGAAGATGGTGGTTGGGTGCATGCGGTGTCGGCATTTGGCGGATTGAATGGATTGATTGATACCTACGGGTCGGTGCAAGGTGCGATGGCCTATGATGTATTGAGCTATTTGCCCGATGATTTGCTGGCCGTTGGCGATCGGATGAGCATGACGCATGGCTTGGAGTTACGGGCTCCGTTTCTTGATACCCGTTTACTTGATGCTGCCATGAAGCTGCCAACGCATGCGAAAGTGGCAGGCCCGCCGTGGCGTGAGGATTTGAAACTGATGCTTAAACACATCGCGCGTCAGCGATTACCTGTCGATGTTGTTGATCGACCGAAACAGGGTTTTATGGCTCCGGTTAAACACTGGTTGCGCGGGCCGTTACAAGGTGAGGTTCTGAAATTAATCGAATCTGATCCGTTGGGCGGACTGATGAAAGCGGATTATCTACGTAGCGTGCATGCGCAACATATGGCAGGACGTGATCGTTCGGACGTGTTGTGGGGCGTGCTGATTCTTGATGCATGGATGCGTCGGCGCGATTGGTCGTTTCGATGAGGGTCTTGCTGGTGGCCGATGTTTCGGCGGAAAAGGTGTTGGGTGGAGCGGAACGCATGCTGGTGCATCATGTTCGTGCACTGGCTGAAAGTGAGCATAAATTAACGGTGCTGACGCGGCAGCCACAGCCGGATGCACCGTTGCTGATTTGCGTTGCCGATGATGTGGAAGAATACCGTTTACCGTTTTCCGGTGATAAGGGGCCGCGCGGTTTGATGCAGTTGGCGCGTGAGGCTAAAATCTGGTGGCGGCAGCATGGCGGTGCGTTTGACCTGGTGGTTGCCGAGCAACCCTTTGTGATTTGGGCGCTGTTGCGTGCGGGGTGCAAACTGCCGCGCTTGCAGGTTTGCCATTCTTTTGCATATCAGGAATACGCTACCCGACATGGTTTGGATTGGAGCTTGCGGCATCGTCTGGTGACAGCTGCGATGCGCCGACTGGAGGCTGGCATGTACCGTTCGGCGGAACGTTTGCTGGTACTCAGTGAGCATATGCAGCGTGAATTCGGCTGCTGCTTTGGTATTGCTTCTGAACGGGTATCTATAGCACCGGGCGGCGTGGATTTGCCAGCGATGATCGACGCTCCGGGAAGGGAGCAAAACCGGAAAGAATTGGGCTGGCAGGGACCGGTTGTCGTTACGCTACGAAATCTGGTGCCGAGAACAGGTGTTGATTTACTGGTGCAGGTGGCGGCGCTGTTACGCCCTCAATTGCCCGATTTGCGCTGGTGTGTGATGGGTAGCGGCGATTTATTGGCATCGCTTCAATGGTTGGCGGAACAATTGCAAGTATCTGATATTATTGAATTTACAGGTTATTTGTCTGAGGCGAATGTGGTTAAACGCATGCAGGCTGCCGATGTTTTTATGCTGCCGACGCGCTCGCTGGAAGGTTTTGGTCTGGTAACCATTGAAGCCAATGCTTGCGGGCTTCCGGTGGTGGCGACGCCGGTCGGGGGCAATATCGAAGTCGTGTCCTCCTGCGCGAAAAATCGTTTGGCTATAGCCAATCATCCTGAGGCGCTGGCCGATGCGTTATTATCGGTTTTTCAGGATGGCGACGATTATGCACAGACGGCGGCTTGTCTGCGTGAGCATATACACGAACATTTCTCATGGATGCAACATGACCGTCTTTTTCTACAGGCAGTGGAAGGGGTACGTTAGGCATGCGAATTTTGCATCTCATCACCCGCATGGATGGTGGTGGTTCGGCGGTGAACACCCTGCTTTCGGCGATTGGTCAGCAGCAGGCAGGGCATCAGGTGTGTCTGGCCTTCGGCCCCGGTGATGAATCGGAAATGACCGGCAGTGAACACGAGCAGTTGGCTGCGCGGATGCAGGTGTTTGGCGAAGTTGGAGGTGATAGCGTGGTTGTGACGGCACTGATGCGCAGCCCCGGCTTTTCGGATTTCAAGGCATACCGGCAAATTCGCGACATTCTTTCTCGCGGTTTCGATATTATTCATACACATACGTCCAAGAGCGGAACACTGGGCCGTCTGGCAGCGCGGCATAGCGGTGTGGCCGTTGTACACACACCGCACGGGCATATTTTTCACGGTTATTTCGGCTGGCTGATGACCGCAGCTTTTATCACTGTTGAACGACGTTTGGCTAAATATTCCGATACGCTGATTGCGTTGACAGCAGCGGAGCGCGACGATCATCTGGCGCTTGGAATCGGGCGCTCGCCACAGTGGCGGGTGATTCCCAGCGGGGTGGATGTGCAGACGCTGACTCGGCAGACGGATGAATGGAGGACGGCGCATGCCAACGAACGGAAATGGGATGCTGTATGCGTCGGTCGTCTGGTGTCGATTAAGGGTATGGACCGGCTGATTCGTGCATGGGCGGAGCTTTGTCGCCAACGACCGGATGCACGTCTGGCTATTGTTGGCGACGGCGGTGAACGGCCTGTTCTGGAGGGTTTGCGGCGGCAATTACAGTTGCAGGAAAATGTGTATTTTGC
>QILF01000112.1 GCA_003233235.1 Zetaproteobacteria bacterium | reverse complement strand
AGAAGGTGGTCGTCATACGCCGTTTTTCAATGGTTATCGTCCGCAATTTTATTTCCGCACGACGGATGTAACGGGTTCTGTGACGTTGCCGTCGGGTACGGAGATGGTGATGCCGGGCGACAATGTGAGTGTTGAAGTTGAGCTTTTGACCCCGATTGCTATGGCCAAAGAGCTGCGCTTCGCGATTCGCGAAGGTGGCCGCACGGTTGGCGCTGGCGTTGTTACCGAGATTATTAAGTAAAGAAAAAACGGCTGCAAGCAGCGGTAGGAATACTACCGCTGCTTTGTCGCCTCTGGAGTTTAAGATATGCGTGAATTGCTGAGCTTGGCTTGCGGGGATTGCAAGCGGCGTAATTATACGACGGACAAAAACAAGCGTACGACGACTGAAAAGTTGAAGTTGCGTAAGTATTGTCCGTTTTGTCGCAAGCACACTTTGCATAGCGAGGGGAAGGTTTAATAATTAAAGGCCAGTAGCTCAACTGGTAGAGCACCGGTCTCCAAAACCGGGGGCTGGGGGTTCGAGTCCCTCCTGGCCTGCCAGTTAAAGAAAGGCACAGAGATTCAGACAACGAGGATGTTTTTATGAGCCGTATTACGGCAGCGCAACAGTTCATTCGTGAAGTGAAGGCAGAGGCTAAGAAGGTCGTCTGGCCGGAACGCAAGGAAGCGATCCAGTCTACCCTGATGGTGCTGGTAATGGTCATTTTTGTGGCTATTTTCCTGTGGGCGGTGGACGGGCTTCTCGGCTGGTTTGTGCAGAAGGTGATCTAATGGCCAAACAATGGTATGTAGTACAAGCGTATTCCACCTTCGAGGATAAAGTTGTCGGGCGTCTGAAAGAGCTTATCGAACGCTCCGGCCTTAGCGACCAGTTTGGCGAGATTATGGTTCCGCGCGAAGAGGTGGTGGAGCTGAAAGATGGTCAGAAAGTGACCAGTCAGCGCAAGTTTTTCCCCGGGTATATTCTGGTGGAAATGGAAATGAATGACGAAACATGGCATGTCATCAAAGATACGCCGCAGGTTTCCGGTTTTCTCGGTTCCGGCGGTAAGCCGCGCCCGATGCCGATGCGTGAAATTGAAGCGCTGAAACATCAGATTGAGGAAGGCGTGGAGCGTCCGCGTCCGAAGGTGATGTTCGATGTCGGCGATGCTGTGCGCGTCATGGATGGTCCGTTTGCCTCCTTCAACGGTGTTGTTGAAGAGGTGATGGAAGATAAGGCGAAGTTGAAGGTGAGTGTATCCATCTTTGGCCGCCCGACACCCGTAGAACTCGATTTTGTCCAGGTCGAGAAGGGTTAAAAGGAAGGACATATGGCTAAGGAAGTAACACAACTCGTAAAATTGCAGGTGCCGGCTGGTAAAGCCAATCCTGCCCCGCCTGTCGGCCCCGCATTGGGTCAGGCTGGTGTCAATATTATGGAATTCTGCAAGGCATTTAATGCCAAAACGCAGGATATGGAGCCGGGTCTTGCGATTCCGGTGGTCATTAGTGTTTATAAAGACCGCTCCTTTGATTTCATAACCAAGACACCACCGGCATCCGTGCTGCTGCTCAAGGCTGCCAAGCTGAAAAAAGGTAGTGGTGAGCCCAACAAGAAAAAGGTTGGCAAGGTAAGTAGCGCACAAGTGCGCGAAATTGCCGAAACCAAAATGCCTGATTTGAATGCCTACGACGTTGAAGCAGCGATGCGCATTATCGAAGGCACGGCCCGTTCGATGGGCCTCGAAGTTGAAGGCTGAGGGAGACGACAATGGCAAAAATTTCTAAACGTATGCAGGCCGCCCGTGAGTTGGCTCCCAAAGAAGCAGTGACGCTGGATGAGGCTATTGTTGCTCTGTTGACCCAGCCGGCTGCCAAATTCGATGAATCCGTGGATATTGCGGTGAAGCTGGGTGTTGACCCGAAGCACGCTGAGCAGATGGTGCGTGCGTCCATCAGTCTGCCGCATGGAACCGGTAAAACGGTACGTGTTGCGGTATTCGCCCGTGGGCCGAAGGCTGAAGAGGCGGAGAAAGCCGGAGCGGATGTGGTTGGTGCTGACGATCTTGTCGAGAAGGTGCAAGCTGGTTTTATGGACTTTGATCGTGTTGTGGCAACACCGGATATGATGGCCCAGGTCGGCAAGCTTGGCCGTGTGCTTGGTCCGCGCGGACTGATGCCGAATCCGAAACTGGGAACAGTGACGATGGATGTTGCTAAAACCGTCGCGGCTGTGAAATCCGGACAGATTGAGGTGCGTACCGATAAATCAGGCGTGGTTCATGCGCCGGTTGGTCGCCGCTCTTTTGACGCTACGCAATTGATTGAAAATGCACGTCATCTGATTGATGAACTTAATCGCTTGAAACCGGCCTCATCCAAAGGTCGTTACATGCAGAACATGACAGTATCCAGCACGATGGGTGCGGGTGTGGCTGTCGATACAGGTAGCCTGTAAATACAGGCTGAAACATAGCCGTTGCGTCCGTTAAACGGACAACGCGGCTAGCATAACGGTCCGTCAAAGACTGTAGGTGTCAATGGTGAAAGCCACGGCTTAATAGGCAACATCCTACATAGATGGTTAGCGAGAGCTCCTTCTTGCGGATCGAAAAATAGAAGGAGGTAGATGTGAATCGGCAAGATAAGCAAAACGTAGTCGAAGCACTGCATACCGCCTGGGCTGAAGCAACTGCTGCTGTTGTTACCCATTATCGTGGTCTTACCGTGACAGAAATGGGCTTACTGCGGCGCAATTTGCGTTCAGCCGAGGTGAAAATGCAGGTCGTGAAGAATACGCTGGCGCGTCGCGCTGCTGAAGGTACGGGATTTGCCGTGGCGGAGGAGTTTTTCTCCGGCCCGACAGCCATTGCCTACGGCACCGACCCGGTTGCACTGGCCAAGACCCTATCCGACTTTGCTAAGAGTAATGAGGCGCTGAAGATTCTCGGCGGCGTACTTGATGGCAAGCGTCTGGATCCGGCGGATGTCAATGCACTGGCAAGCCTGCCGTCGCGTGAAGTGCTGTTGGCCAAGATGTTCAGCACTATGCAAGCGCCGCTGTCCGGTTTTGTACGTACATTGAACGAGGTTCCGGCTTCGTTTGTTCGTACGCTGGCCGCAGTTCGTGACCAGAAAGAAGCCGCATAAATCAACTGATACCTCAACAAATAAACGAAATTAGCAAAGGAGCTAAGAAAATGGCAAAAGCATTAACAAAAGACGATTTTATTGCAGCAATTGAAAGCATGAGCGTGCTTGAGATGTCCGAGCTGGTCAGTGCACTGGAAGAGAAATTCGGCGTTTCCGCCGCTGCTCCAGTGGCGATGGCCGCTGCTCCGGCAGCAGGTGGCGAGGTAGCTGCCGAAGAGAAAACCGAGTTCGACGTGGTTTTGACCGGCATTGGCGAGAAGAAGATTCAGGTGATCAAGGCCGTTCGTGAAATCACCGGTTTGGGTCTGAAAGATGCCAAGGATATGGTTGAAGCTGCACCGAAGGCTGTCAAAGAAAGCGCGACTAAGGCTGACGCAGAAGAAATCAAGGCCAAGCTGGAAGAAGCAGGAGCGACGGTCGAGCTCAAGTAAGAACTGCTTTTTTGTTAAAGCAGTAGTAGTAACGGACATATCCTCGGCGGCACATGTCGCCGGGGATTGTCCTATTCGCATTTCTGAAACTTTGGGCGAGGTTGCATTATGGCAAAGCACACTTCTGTGAAACGTATACGTAAAAATTACGGCAGCATTCAATCGGTGATTTCTATGCCGAATATGCTGCGTTTGCAAACGGACTCCTTCATCGAGTTTCTCGGTGTCGGTCAAGGTCAAACTGACATCAATATGTCGCGCTTGGCCGAGGTGTTCAAGAGCGTGTTTCCTATCCGCGATTATGCGGGTAATGCACAGCTTGATTTTCTTGAGCTGGAATACAGTCCGCCGCGTTACGACCTTGATGAATGCCGCCGTCGCGATATGACCTATGCCCTGCCGGTTAAGGTGAACCTTCGCCTGACGATTTATGAGCCGAAAGTAGGCAAAAGTAACAGCCGGTCAAATGCCAAACGTGCTGTGCGTGAAGTGCGTGATCAGTCCGTTTACATGGGTGAAATTCCGCTGATGACCGATCACGGTTCGTTTATTATTAACGGTACCGAGCGTGCGATTGTGTCGCAGATGCATCGTTCTCCGGGCGTGTTTTTTGACCACGATAAGGGGAAAACACAGGCTTCCGGCAAATTTTTGTTCAAGGCACGTATCATTCCGTATCGCGGTTCGTGGCTGGATTTCGAGTTCGATTCCAAGGATAAGGTGCATTTCCGTATTGATTTGCGTCGCAAAATGCCAGCAGGTATTTTGCTCAAGGCGTTGGGTTATAACACACAGGAAATTCTCGATCATTTCTTCGAACGCCGCACTTTCCGTTTTGCCAAGAAAGGTATGCAAATGAAGTTTGTGCCGGAGCAGTTGCTTGGTAGCCGTGCTGCGACCGCGTTGCGCATTGACGGCAAGCAGATTGTCGCTGAAGGCAAAAAGGTGACCAAACTGGCGGTCCAACGACTCACGGAGGCTAAAGTCCAATGGATTGACGTACCGCAAGAGGCTGTTCTTGGTGAAGCGATTGCTGCGCCCGTGCTGGCTGAAGGCGGAGAAATCATCGTTGATGTGAACGCCGAGGTGACTGAAGAGACATTGCAGGCGTTACAGACTGCCGGAATTAAGTCATTCGATTGTCTGTTTGTCGACGCATTCCGCCGTGGTCCGTGGTTGTCCGAGACCATGCGTCTGGACGAAGTGCAAAGTAAAGAAGAGGCACGTGTTGAAATTTATCGCATGATGCGTCCCGGCGAGCCGCCGACAGTGGAAACCGCGCGCGCCCTGTTTGAATCCATGTTCTACGATGCCGGACGTTACGATTTGTCGCGTGTTGGACGTATGAAACTAAACAGCCGCCTCGGTATCAGCGATGAAGATGTGCCGCTGGATAAAGTCACACTACGCAATGAAGATATTCTTGATACCATGGATACGCTGCTTAAATTGCGCGATGGTATTGGCGAAGCCGACGATATTGATCATCTTGGTAATCGCCGTTTGCGTTCAGTTGGCGAGTTGCTGCAAAACCAGATTCGTCTCGGTCTGGTGCGTATGGAACGCGCCATTCGTGAGCGTTTGAGCTCTGGCGATTTGAATGAAATGATGCCGTCCGATCTGGTCAATGCCAAGCCGATGATTGCCGCTGTACGTGAGTTTTTCGGTTCTTCGCAGTTGTCGCAGTTTATGGATCAGACCAATCCGCTTTCCGAAGTGACGCACAAACGTCGTCTGTCGGCGCTTGGCCCTGGCGGTTTGTCGCGTGAACGTGCCGGTTTTGAAGTGCGCGACGTTCATCCGACCCATTATGGTCGCATGTGCGCCATTGAGACGCCGGAAGGTCCGAATATCGGTCTGATTAACTCGTTGTCCTGTTTTGCCCAGATCAACGAATTCGGTTTTATCGAAACTCCGTACCGCAAGGTAGTGGAAGGGCGTGCGACCAGCGAAGTGGAATATCTGTCGGCGATTGCTGAAGAAAACCATGTGATCGCGCAGGCCAATGCTGTTATCTCTGATGATGGCACGTTCGAGGCTGAGGTGGTTCAGTGTCGTCAGGATGGCGAATTTATTATGGCATCTGCAGAGCAGATTGACTACATGGATGTGTCGCCGAGTCAGGTGATTTCCGTGTCTGCCGGGTTGATTCCGTTTCTTGAGCACGATGATGCCAACCGCGCACTGATGGGCTCGAACATGCAGCGTCAGGCCGTGCCGCTGGTGAAGAGTGAGAAGCCGTTGGTCGGCACGGGTATGGAAGCTTCGGTGGCACGCGATTCCGGTGTTTCTGTGGTGGCCCGACGCGGCGGTTTGGTGGAGAGCGTTGATGCCAGTCGTATTGTGGTGCGCGTTAACGATAACGAACAGGTGGAAGGCGAGCCGGGCGTGGATATTTATCGTTTGTTCAAATACCGCCGGTCCAATCAGAATACCTGTTTCAACCAGCGTCCGCTGGTCAATGTTGGCGATGGTATTGCCAAAGATGATATTATTGCTGATGGTCCGTCTTCAGATCAGGGCGAACTGGCGCTTGGCCGTAATGCGCTGGTCGCATTCATGCCGTGGCGTGGTTACAACTTTGAGGATGCGATTGTCATTTCCGAGAAGATGGTGCGCGAAGATGTGTATACCTCAATTCACATTGAGGAATTTGAATGTGTGGCGCGGCAGACCAAGCTGGGCGACGAAGAAATCACTCGCGACATTCCGAATGTCGGTGAAGAGGCACTTCGCCATCTCGATGATTCCGGTATTGCCGTGGTTGGTGCCGAGGTAACACACGGCGATATTCTGGTCGGCAAGATTACCCCCAAGGGTGAAACACAATTATCGCCTGAAGAAAAATTGCTGCGCGCGATTTTTGGAGAGAAGGCTTCCGATGTTCGCGATACCAGTTTACGCGTGAAGCCGGGTGATGAAGGTGTTGTGATTGATGTGCAGGTGTTTACCCGTCGTGGCGACGAGAAGGATGAGCGTGCCAAATCGATTGAGGAAACCGATGTCGAGCAGTTGTACCGTGATAAGGAAGAAGAGCGGCGCATTCTTGAGAGCAATGTGGTTTCGCGTTTGTGTGCGTTGTTTGATGGCCGCAAAGCGGTCAATGCGCAGGGCCTGAAGAAGGGCGCGACGATTGGTTCGGATTATCTGAAAGATCTGAGATTGCGCGATCTTTCCGGTGTTTCGACGGATGATGACAATACCAACGAGCGTGCTGCAGCTATTCTTGAGAACATGGACAAGGAGCGTGCCCGTCTTGAGCAGCGTTTTGAGGATAAAGTGGCCAAGGCCCGCGAGGGTTCAGAGTTGCAGCCGGGTGTGATTAAAGTGGTCAAGGTATTCCTGGCCGTTAAACGTAAGCTGCAACCGGGCGATAAGATGGCCGGGCGACACGGCAATAAGGGTGTGATTTCAATTATCGTGCCTGAGGAAGATATGCCGTTCATGGAAGATGGAACGCCTGTCGATATTTGTTTGAACCCGCTCGGCGTGCCGTCGCGTATGAATATCGGGCAGATTCTTGAAATTCATATGGGTCTGGCAGCGCACGGTATCGGGCGCAAGATTTCCGATATGTTGGATGCCAAGGCGGAAGAAGACGATTTGCGCAGCTTTATGTTGCAGGCCTACAGCGAAGATGCCAAGGCCGTGGCCAGCATTGAAAAAATGAGCAAAGGGCAGCTGGTTGATCTGGCTGAACAATTGAGGGGCGGCATGCCGATTGCCACACCGGTGTTCGATGGTGCTAAGGAAGGCAATATTCGTTCCATGTTGAAGCTTGCCGACCTGCCGGAATCCGGTCAGGTGCAGCTATACGACGGCAAAACAGGCGATGCTTTCGAGCATAAAGTGACCATCGGTTACATGTATATACTCAAGTTGCATCATCTGGTGGATGAAAAGATTCATGCACGTTCCACCGGCCCGTATTCGCTGGTTACGCAGCAACCGCTCGGTGGTAAGGCGCAGTTTGGCGGCCAGCGCTTCGGTGAAATGGAAGTGTGGGCGCTACAGGCCTACGGTGCGGCTTATACCTTGCAGGAGATGCTGACGGTCAAGTCTGATGATGTGGCCGGGCGTACCTCAATGTACGAGTCCATTGTGCGCGGCGACATGACGTTTGATGCCGGTATTCCGGAATCGTTCAATGTGATGACCAAGGAACTCAATGCGCTGGGCATTGATCTGGAAATGGTCAAAAAACCTCAACAAGATCAGGAGAGCTAAGTCATGCGTGATGTTCTGAAACTGTTTCAAAAGCCAAGCAGTATTGAGGATTTTGATGGCCTTAAGGTTAGTCTGGCCAGTCCGGAGAAGATTCGTTCGTGGTCATTCGGTGAGGTGAAAAAGCCGGAAACCATCAACTACCGGACCTTTAAACCGGAACGCGACGGTCTTTTCTGCGCCAAGATTTTCGGACCTGTGCGTGACTACGAGTGCCTGTGCGGTAAATATAAGCGCTTGAAGCATCGCGGCGTGGTTTGCGAAAAATGTGGTGTTGAGGTGATTCAGTCCAAGGTGCGTCGTGAGCGCATGGGCCATATCGAACTGGCCTCACCGGTGGCGCATATCTGGTTTTTGAAGAGCCTGCCATCCCGCATCGGCCTGCTGCTCGACAAGACGCTGAAAGAGTTGGAGCGCATTCTCTATTTCGAGTCCTATGTCATCCTTGATCCGGGTCTGACCAGTCTTGATCAGTATCAGATTTTGACGGAGGAAGAGTATTTAGAGGCTTTCGACGAGTACGGTGAGGAATTTCGTGCCGGTATGGGTGCGGAAGCGGTGCGCGAAATGCTCGGTAGCATTAATCTGGAAGAAGAGCGCCAGAGCTTGCGCGCGCAGATTGGCGCAACCAAGGCCGAGACGCGTCTGGCCAAGCTGACCAAGCGGCTGAAAACCGTTGAAGCCATGGTGGAGTCCGGTAACCGTCCAGAACGCATGATTTTAGAGGTTGTGCCGGTGCTGCCGCCGGAATTGCGCCCGTTGGTTCCGCTTGACGGTGGCCGTTTTGCCACCTCTGATTTGAACGATTTGTATCGCCGGGTGATTAACCGTAACAACCGTTTGAAGCGTCTATTGGAGTTGAATGCGCCGGAAATCATTACCCGCAACGAGAAGCGCATGTTGCAGGAATCGGTGGATGCGTTGTTCGATAACTCGCGTAAAACCAAGCCGATTACCGGCAATAACCGTCGCCCGCTGAAATCGCTTTCCGACATCATCAAGGGCAAGCAGGGTCGTTTCCGTCAGAATCTACTCGGTAAACGCGTCGATTATTCCGGACGTTCGGTGATTGTGGTCGGTCCGCATTTGAAACTGCACCAGTGTGGTTTGCCGAAAATCATGGCTTTGGAATTGTTCAAGCCGTTTATTTATCACAAATTGGAAATGCGCGGTCTGGCGACCACCATCAAAGCGGCCAAAAAACTGGTCGAGCAGAGCATTCCCGAGGTATGGGATATTCTTGAAGAAGTGATTCAGGAACATCCGATTATGCTCAACCGTGCGCCGACCTTGCATCGTCTGGGTATTCAGGCGTTCGAGCCGATTCTCATTGAGGGCAAAGCGATTCAGTTGCATCCGCTGGTCTGTACGGCTTTTAATGCCGATTTCGATGGCGATCAGATGGCTGTGCATGTGCCGTTGTCCATCGAAGCACAGACCGAAGTGCGTGCGCTGATGATGTCGACCAATAACATCCTGTCGCCATCGACTGGCAAGCCGGTGATTGTGCCGACGCAGGATATTATTCTGGGTATTTACTATATGACCTTTGAGCGCCCGTTTTGCAAGGGCGAGGGCATGGTATTCTGTAGTGCCGACGAAGTGACACGTGCCTATGAGACGGGTGCTGCCGCTTTGCATGCGCGCATTACTTGCCGCATTCGTGGTGAGCGCGAAAAGACCACGGTGGGTCGCGCTATGTTGTCCAGCGTATTGCCCGAAGAACTGCCCTTTTCCTCCATCAACAAGGTGCTGACCAAGAAGGATGTGGGAACATTGATTGAAGAGAGCTATCGCTTGGCCGGCAACAAAGCGACCGTATTGCTCGTTGATCGCATGAAAAACATGGGTTACGAACATGCGGCTCGTTCGGGAACCTCGTTTGCGCTTGATGATGTGATTATTCCGAAAGAGAAATATGAGCTGGTAAGCAAGACCGAAGCCGAGGTGAAACGGGTTCAGAAGCAGTATGCCGATGGCCTGATTACCGCTGGCGAGCGTTACAACAAGGTGGTCGATTTGTGGACGCATACCACCGAGGCTGTAGCGGCGGCGATGATGGACAATCTGTCCAGTGAAGAAGTGACTTCGGCGGATGGCACACAAACGGAAACGGCTAAGAGCTTCAATTCTGTGTATATGATGGCCGATTCCGGCGCGCGTGGTTCTGCACAGCAGATTCGTCAGCTGGCCGGTATGCGCGGCCTGATGGCTAAGCCGGACGGTTCGATTATCGAAACGCCGATTACTGCAAATTTCCGTGAAGGTTTGACGGTGTTGCAGTACTTCATCTCCACCCATGGTGCGCGTAAGGGTCTGGCCGATACGGCACTGAAGACTGCTAACTCGGGTTATTTGACCCGTCGTCTGGTTGATGTGGCGCAGGATGCGGTGATTACCATTCAGGATTGTGGTACAAGCAACGGTATTACCATGCGACCACTGATGGAAGGCGGTGAGGTGGTTGAAGAGCTGGCTGAGCGCGTGATTGGTCGTGTGTTGCTGGAAGCGGCTTGTCATCCGGTTAGCGGTGAGGAAATCGCACCGGCAGGCGCTATGCTGAACGAGGAACTGGTTGCCAAACTTGACGAGACGGGCGTTGAAGAAGCACGCATCCGCTCGGTTCTAACTTGCGAATCGGAACATGGCGTTTGCGCGACCTGCTATGGTCGGGATTTGGCACATGGCGCACCGGTTAGTCTTGGTGAAGCGGTTGGCGTGATTGCCGCGCAGTCTATCGGTGAGCCGGGGACACAGTTAACGATGCGTACCTTCCACGTTGGTGGTACGGCATCGCGTTCTGCAGAGCAGGCACATGTCGAAGCTAAATTCTCCGGCATCGTTAAATTGGAGAATGAAGTTTTTGTCGAGGATCAGCGCGGCGGGGTTGTGATTATTAATCGTCATACCGAGGCGGTGATTGAAGATGCCAAGGGCAAGGAGCGTGAGCGTCATCGCATTCCGTACGGTGCGCGTTTGCGTGTGCTGCATGATGCCAACATCAAGGCTGGCGATATTCTTGCCGAGTGGGACCCGTACACCATGCCGTTGATTGCCGAGGTTGATGGCCGCATCCGTTATCAGGATATGGTGGATGGAAGAACCATGCGCGAACAGACCGATGAAGTTACCGGCCTGTCCAATCGTGTGGTCACGCAACTTTCCGAGACCCGCAAGGTCGCGCTCAGGCCACAGGTGCAGTTGGTGGATCCGAAGGACCCCGAAGGCGATCCGGTGGTTATGCCGCGTACCAATACCCCGGCACGTTATTACCTGTCACCGGGCGCTATTCTCAACGTTGAAGACGGCGATGAGGTGAAGGCGGGTGATGTGTTGGCGCGTATTCCGCGTGAAACAACGAAAACCAAGGATATTACCGGTGGTTTGCCACGCGTGGTTGAGTTGTTCGAGGCACGTAAACCCAAGCATCTGGCGTTTATTGCCGCTAAAGACGGTTCTATTTCCTTTGGTAAGGATATTCGCGGCAAACGTCGTGTGTTGGTTAATCCGGATGACGCTACGGATCCGATTGAGTATCAGATTCCCAAAGGCAGTCATATTATTGTTCAGGAAGGCGACCGTGTGCGTCGTGGCGAACGTCTGATGGAAGGCTCGCCTGCACCGCACGATATTCTCAGCGTGTTGGGTATTGAGGCGTTGGCCAAATATCTGACCGACGAGGTGCAGGAAGTTTACCGACTACAAGGCGTGAAGATTAACGACAAGCACATTGAGGTGATTGTCCGCCAGATGATGCGTAAGGTTCAGGTGCTTGATCCGGGTGCAACCCGCTACATCGCTGGCGAGCAGGTTGAGCGTCGTATTCTGGTTGGCATCAATAAAGAGTTGGAGGCAGCAGGCAAGCCGCCAGCTACTTTCGAGCCGGTGTTGCTGGGTATTACCAAGGCATCGTTGCAGACGGAATCCTTTATTTCAGCAGCCTCCTTCCAGGAAACAACGCGCGTGATTACCGAAGCGGCGTTGGCAGGCAAGGTGGATTGGCTGAAGGGATTGAAGGAGAATGTCATTCTTGGTCGTTTGATTCCGGCAGGAACGGGTTTTGCGGCAAGTCATGCACCGGAACCGGCGTCAGAAGCTGCGACGAAAGTCGTTGCGGACGTGGCGGAAGAAGTTGCACCACAGGGTGACGAGGAAGTGGCATAAAACTACGCCTTCACGAAAAAAGACAATAAACGCAACGACAAACCCCGGTTTCCGCCGGGGTTTTTTTTCAAGGTGTCAGTTTATTCACCTGCGGGGACTGGTGCTGCGAACGATTGCCGCTGGTCGAGCATCAGTGGCGTATCTTCCGCTTGCCACGGTACTTGCTTGTGCATGGCGAGCTTAAATAAATCGCTATCCAGCCAGTTTTGTAACCAGCGTTGCACACGCGGGTAGGGGGTTTGCGAAAACCATTTAGGGTTATTTGCTGCAAACTGGCGGATAAACGGAAAGATCGCCACATCGGCTAGCGCGGGTTTGTTGCCAAACAGAAAAGTCGTTGCCGTAAGCTGTGTTTCGAGTTGAACGATAAATTCGCAGGCGGCGTCACGATGCTGGCGTGCATATACGTTCGAATTTCTGGTTTTTTCATGCCTGTTTGGATATTTGTAGCGATCAAGGTGGTGTTTGAAATCGCCGTCGTTGCGTTCGATCAGGTGCAGCATGTCGTTGGTTTGTGGCGGCATCAGCCAGTGCTGCTGATCGACTTGTTTGAGTGCCCAAAGCATGATGTCCAGACTTTCTTCGAGCACTTTCCCATCCGCTAATTGCAGCACCGGCACAGTCCCTTTTGGTGAAATCTCAAGCATAGGCGCAGGTTTATCGGCTAGCGCCACCTCACGCAGTTCGCAGCGAATCCCGGCGTAAATAAGTGCCATTCTCGCTCGCATCGCATACGGACAGCGGCGGAAAGAATAGAGTATGGAAAGCGGCAAGTGATGCTGCGCGTCGGGATTAGCGTTTAGTTCGCAATAGTCTCTAATTGAGTGCGCCCGGCACGGCCAGTGAAAATGGCGCGATGTGCGCGTCGAAGAGGGTTCCGTCGTCGGCCAGCATCTGGTAGCTGCCTTGCATACAGCCGATGGGCGTTTCCAGCACGCAGAAACTCTCGTAACGATGCTCGCCGCCGGGTGCAAGTAGCGGCTGTTCGCCGATTACACCCTCGCCGCGCACCTCCTGCACACGCTGTTCGCCATCGGTGATAATCCAGTGGCGGCTGATGAGTTTGGCAGGCATTGTACCTTCGTTGCGAATGGCGATGTGATAAATAAACACAAATCGTGCCGCCCCGGCATCAGAATGTGCCTCGGCATATTCCGGCCGAACCGCAATGTGAATTTTATAGGCTTTTGTATCCGGTTTTGTATGCATAAATGGCAGCGTAGCAAGATAGCGGCGTGGATAATACTCAAAAGAGCCACTTGCAAAAGTCGTGAGCGGCGATTTACTTCCCCACTGCGGCGCGATTTTGAGTTGTAATTTCGGCAAATGGAACCACCATTC
>QILF01000115.1 GCA_003233235.1 Zetaproteobacteria bacterium | reverse complement strand
GAGCAAGTGCTTGTTCTCCAGTTCGGCAAACCGCAGACCGTGATTGAAAAACCGGGTTTGCACTTCAAATCGCCATGGCAATCACTGATTCGTTTTGAAAATCGTCTGCTGGTACAGGACGCACCGCCCAATGAAGTCATTACGATGGATAAAAAATCAATTCTGGTTGATGCCTACACACGCTGGCGCATTGTTGATCCACTGAAGGTTTTTCAGGTGGCGGGTACCGAAGCAGGCGTGGCCGCACGCATGGAAGATGTGGTGCGCGGTAAGATTCGCGAAGTATTGGGTAATCATACACTGGCTGAAATCGTTTCCGGCGGAAAGAATTCAACATTGCGTACCAAGCTCATGTTGTCCATTCGTGACAAGGCTGATAAAAGCGTACGCAAACTGGGTGTGCGCATCGTTGACGTGCGCATTAAACGCGCCGACCTGCCGGTGGAAAACAGTGACGCAGTGTTCAAACGCATGAAAGCGGAACGGAATCGCATTGCCAAGCAATACCGGTCCGAGGGTGCTGAGGCAGCCAAAGAAATTCGTGCCGAGGCCGATAAGACCCGCAAAGTGTTGCTCGCAGATGCCTATAAACAAGCACAGATTATTCACGGTAAGGCGGATGCTGAATCAACGATTATTTATGCCAAGGCGCACAACCAAGACCCTGAATTCTATGCGTTTTTGCGTTCACTGGAAGCTTATAAAGCATCCATCGGTGCGGGTACAACGATGGTAATTTCCCCTGAATCCGAATTTTTCCGTTTTTTCGATAAATCCGGAAAATAAGCCGGAAGCTTCCCGGAAACGTTTTGTATGAGCGATCTATGGGCGGCGCTGGGTTTGGTTCTGGTGCTCGAAGGTGCGGCTTATGCGCTTTTTCCCGCGAAAATGACCGATATGATACGTCAGATTCCGGATATTCCCGTTGTTGTATTGCGTATCATGGGAATTAGCGCGGTGGCTATCGGCTGGGTTATTGTTTGGCTGGTACGCAGTTAGGAGAGACCCGGTTTAACCCCCGTCCGCTATAGATCGCTGTCTTACCGACACCTCTAAATTCCACTTCCTTCAAAACAGGAGTAAATATGGCCGCAATCACTGAAAAACAGGTGCTGGATGCGCTCAGTAGCATTATCGACCCGGACTTTGGCAAAAACATCGTCGAACTGGGCTTCGTGAAAGACATTTCCATTGATGGCGGGTATGTTGCGTTCACCATCGAACTGACCACCCCGGCCTGTCCGGTAAAAGAGGAATTCCGCCAGCGTGCCAACGAAATCGTCGGCGCAATTTCCGGTGTCAGCGAGGTGCAGGTAAATATCACATCGCAAGTACAAGAATCAAAAAATACTACCGGAAAAAACATCCCCGGCATTAAAAACATCATCGCCGTCGCCTCCGGTAAGGGGGGCGTGGGCAAATCCACCACTGCCGTCAATCTGGCCGTGGCACTGGCGCAAACCGGCGCGCGCACCGGACTTTTGGATGCAGACATCTACGGCCCGTCGATTCCGCGCATGATGGGGCTGGCCGGACGGCAACCGCGAATGAAAGACAAAACGATTCTGCCACTGGGTAATTTTGGCGTCACCACCATGTCAATCGGTTTTATGGTTCCCGAGGAGCAGGCTGTGGTGTGGCGCGGGCCGATGGTTGCCGGTGCGTTGACGCAGCTATTAAACGACGTGGCCTGGGGACACCTCGATTATCTGGTCATTGATATGCCACCCGGTACCGGTGATGCACAATTAACGCTTTCGCAAACAGTTCCGGTGACCGGTGCGGTGATTGTCACCACCCCGCAGGACATCGCACTGGCCGACGCGCGCAAGGGCATCGCCATGTTCAGCAAAGTAAACATTCCGGTACTCGGCGTGGTTGAAAATATGAGTGTTTTTGTCTGCCCGCATTGCGGCGAAGCCAGCCATATCTTTGCCAAGGGAGGAGCAGCACATTTGGCCGAAGAGAACAATTCAAAAGTGCTCGTCGAAATCCCGCTGGACATTAAAATCCGCGAAAATTCCGATGCCGGTACACCCATCGTCGCCGCCCATCCCGATTCGCCGCAAGCCGAAGCCTATCGCAAGCTGGCCGGTGAAGTGGCACGCAGCATCAGCATCATCAACGCCCGCAAAGTGGATATTCCGGTCGTCATGCAGATGCAATGAGCCCTGTTTTTTCACAGGGGGAATTTCACAGGGAAAATATTTTTCTTTGCATTCTAAAGTCTGCACATGCTCCGAAGAAAGAGCTTTGGAAACCGCACACGTCGTATAAGTTCTGTGCGGTTTTAAATCAGGTGAATCAAATTATCGACAACTTCGGCACAGCATTCATCTCCGCTTCCACCTGCGGTCTACTATCCGCATTGAGCAAAATCACCTGCTTCAAATGCGATTCACTATCGCAATAAAACCCGCTAAACGACACCGCAAACCCATCCCGGTCACAGCGCGCAACATAACCGATGGCGTGCATCACCATCGGATCATCATCACCAAGAAAAATCCGTACCTCGCAGGCATCTCCGACGGCCACCGATGTATCCCCGTACAGGAAAAGACCACTCATACTTATATCCTGCAACGCACCGTTGATGGTTTCTCCGTTCACATCCACTTCGGCCCGCGTCGTGAAACTAATCCGCGTGCAGCCGCGTACATTTTTCTTCATTTCACTTGCCATTCAGCCTCTCCATTCGCTTCTACAGCGGTCTTCCAAGGTTTCCCAGAAAACCAAGCAATACTCAGGCCATTCCTGATGCGCAGCCCTTCAAGCCGCCAACAGCTTGCGTACACGCGCCACATCGGCACACGACAAACGCACACGCAACAACATCACATCAGCATCAGACGGCTGTTCCCCTTGCTTATCGGACTGCTGATCAACCACCCGTCCGTGCGCATAACACCACGCCAGTGTTTTTCCGTCGGCAACGGGAATGCGCAACACCACCTCCGTCATGCGACTTTCCAGCCAGTCACGAAATAGAATCAATAACTTATCCACGCCATTGCCATTTATCGCAGATACCGCCACGCGGCTGCCATTGATATCCGGATGGATACGTGATTGCACTTGCGGGGCTAGATCAATCTTGTTCCACACCTCAATCAGCGGCGGCATGGCATCGCCATCAAGTCCAATCTCGCGCAGCGTCGCCTCAACCACCTTGCCCTGCTCAATCACCTGAGGGTCGGCGGCATCACGCACATGCACAATCAAATCCGCCTCTATGACTTCTTCTAAAGTCGCGCGAAAAGCATCGACAAGTTCATGCGGTAATTCCTGCACAAAACCCACAGTGTCGGAAAGCATCAATGCATGACCGCCCTCCAGTTCGAGTTTGCGCAATGTCGGATCAAGTGTTGCAAACAACTGATCGGCAACATACACATCCGCGCAGGTCAAACGGTTGAATAAAGTTGATTTTCCGGCATTGGTATAACCAACAAAAGCGACAGTGGGAATATCCTTGCGTTTACGTCCGGCACGCTGGGTGGCACGCATGCGCTGCACGCGCTGCAAATCCTTTTCGATCTGCCGGATGCGATTGCGAATCATGCGCCTGTCCAATTCAATCTGCCGCTCGCCGGGACCACCAAGAAAGCCGAAACCGCCGCGCTGCCGCTCCAAATGTGTCCAACTGCGCACCAGACGGCTGATTTGATAATTCAAACTGGCCAATTCCACTTGCAACGCACCTTCGCGGGTGCGTGCGCGCGCTGCAAATATTTCCAGAATCAGGCCCGTGCGATCCACCACCTTGCTATCCCACGCCTTTTCCAGATTGCGTTGCTGCACCGGCGTAAGCGGATGATCGACAAACACCACCTGCGCATCACAAGCCGCAGCACGGCGGGCAATATTTTCCATTTGGCCGCTTCCGAACAGCGTCCCCGCCAATACCCGTCGAACAGGAACTGTAATCGAATCGGATAATTCGCACGATCCGGCAACCACCAAACGGTCAAATTCCTCACTGCGTGCCAACCATGTCTGCGCACCGAGTCTTTTCGATGTCAGTTGCGGATGCACCGAAATCGCCAATTCAGGCCCGTCGTTCTGCTCCCATTCACCACTCATTTTGAAAGCTGTTCGTTGCTTTTAGCCAGTGCCGCACAAATCAATGGCAACAGCATCACCGCATCGCCGCATACTGCATCCGCTGTCTGGTGGCTAAACCATGTGCGCTGCCGTTTGGCGTAGTGGCGTGTTGCAGTAATTCCCTTCGCTGTCGCTTCGGCCAGAGAGCAATCATCGCGCACATACGCCTGCAACTGGCGATAACCCACAGCGCGCAGCACCGGATGCGTATCGGCAAGATGCAAATCCAAATCATTCAGCCAGTGTACCTCATCCAGCCAACCGGCATCCAGCATTAATTGGAATCGAACGGCAATCTTCTCACGCAAGGCATCGCGTGCCATATCCAGCACAAAAACCGGCACATCCGCCGGCACTTCCGGAACCGCTTCGGCAAGCCATGCGGAAAGCGGTCTGCCACTGCTTAAAAATACCGACAACGCACGCACAATCCGCTGCGTATCTTTCGGGTTCAAACGTTCAGCCGTCAGCGCATCCACATCGGCGAGTTGCGCGTGCAAGGCCTTGATACCCTCCGCATCGCAACGCTGCTGCAAATCGGCGCGTATCTGAGGTTTTTCCGGTGGAATATCCGCAAACCCCTCGCACAACGCTTTTAAATACAAACCACTGCCACCGACAATCAATGGCGTACGTCCGGCGTTATTCTCTTCACGAATACAAACCGCTGCCGCTGCCGCCCAACGCGCTGCCGAAAAAACATCCGGCAAATCGCAGCAATCCAGCATCGCATGCCGCACACAGGCCCGTTCCGCCGCATTTGCCTTGGCCGTGCCAATATCCAGACCGCGATATACCTGCATCGAATCGCAACAAACAATCAAAACGCCACTTTCAGCGGCCACCTTCATGGCCAACGACGACTTGCCGCTGCATGTCGCACCCATCAGCGCCACCGCGCGCAAAGGAGGCTTCGCCGATGCCTGATTATTCAATCAGACCACGCCGGATCATCAATTTAATGCCCATCATCCATAGCGGACTGAGCATCAGGGTTAGTGCAATCACCGCGATGGTGATGTGATTGGCTGTCTCATTCATCAAACCCAGCGACAGACCAAGCGAAGCAAGCAGGAATGAGAACTCCCCGATTTGACCGAGCACCCCGCCGGTCATCAACGCCACCGGCCAGCTCTCACCGAGTGCACGCAATACCAGTGAATTGATACCTGAATTAAGCACCAGAACGGCCAGTGTCAGGCTGACCATCAAGCCCGAATGCGCCAGTACAAAATTAATATCCACCAGCATGCCCACCGACAGGAAGAAAATTGCCACAAAGACGATATACAACGAGCGAAGATGCTCCTCCACCCAATCCGATTGATCGGAAGCATGCAACAGCATACCGGCCAGAAATGCACCGAAAGGTGCAGACAAACCCAATTCAGCCGTCAACATGGCCGCAGAAAAACACAACAAAAGCCCGAGCATGACCCGCCGTTCCATGCCCTGCGTCAACCAGACAGGAATACGCCAACCCGGTGTACGCATCAACCAAATAGCCAGCGCAACCAGTAAACCGCCACCGGCCAGTTGCATAGCCGTCAAACGCCAATCGCCACCCGTGCCGCCAATCAAACCGATCACAATCATCATCGGCACAATCGCCAGATCCTGCACCAACAGCACACCGAGCGCGTTCTGCCCGAACGGATGCTCCAGTTCACCCGAATCCTTAAGCATGCTCAACACCACCGCTGTTGAACTCATGCTGACGATAAAACCAAACAACACACCGGTCTGCCACGGCAAACCGGAAAGACGCGTCGCCAGCATACAAATCAGCACACTGATTGCGATTTGCGCAGCCGTACCGAGTACGGCAACCCGCCAACCGGCAATCAAACGCGGCAGCGATACTTCCATGCCGATGAAAAACATCAGCATAATCACACCCAGCTCACCCATATGGGTCAACAATTCGCGGTCGTGCACCAGATCCAAGCCACTCGGACCGACCAGAATACCGGTCACGATATAAGCAATAGCCGCCGGTAGTCGAATCTCACGCATCAACGTCGCCAGCAATAGCGCACAGCCCGTCACACCGACCAGCGCCATCAACACATGATTCATCTCCACTTAACCACGCCGTCCGAACAGGCTGTCCAGTTCCATCAACGATAAACGGATATACGTTGGTCGCCCGTGATTGCATTGCGCAATATTCGGCGTGCGCTCCATTTCGCGTAGCAGTGCCTCTTGCTCTTCTGCTTTCAGCAATCGTCCGGCCTTGATTGAGCCTTTGCAGGCGCGGTTTCCCAACCAGCGTTCCAGAATCCGGCCTCGCCCTTCGGCTCCCGCACCGGCAGAACGTAGCGAAGCAACGAGTTCAGCCGCCATCTCTACCGGCGATTCAGCGGCCAGCAGCGCCGGTACGGCACACACCGAAAACCGCTCTTCGCCCTGCGCTTCGATTTCAAAACCGAATGGTGTTAACGCCTCCGCATGTTCGTGCAGCCAGGCACTGGTCGCCGCATCCGGCTGCCAATCGGCAGGCGTCAGTAAAGCTTGGCAGGCCAACGGTCCCTTTTCCAGATTGCGTTTAAATTCCTCGTAGGTAATGCGCTCGGCTGCAGCATGCTGATCGATTAACACAATGCCATCGTCACTCTGCGCAACAATGTAACAACGATGAATCTGCGCCAGTGCTGTGCCGAGATGCAGCGCACCATCATCAGCAACAGATGTGTGATCCGCACCTCCGGCATAAGCTGCTTGCGGTTCGCGCACACTATTCACCTGCGACGGTGCGGAAAAAAGCTGTTGCAACGTGAATGCATCCGGTCGTCCGGTCGGTTGCGAACTGAAGCTGCGATTTTTCATTGCGGAAGAATCACCACGCATTGATTCCAACGCCTGCCGCGTCGTCGCATCCGATACCTGCATGCTCATGCCTTCAATCGCCGCACGGGCACAATTCACCACTGCACCGCGCACAAGCTGCGGCTGCCGGAAACGTACCTCGCGCTTGGCCGGATGCACGTTGACATCTACCTCCGCCGGGTCCATTTCAATCCACAAAACCGCTTGCGGAAAACGATCATGAAAAAGCACGTCGCGGTAACCGGCTTTAAGCGCCGAAATCAACTGCTTGTCACGCACCACGCGTCCATTGATAAAGAAATACATGCGTCCGGCATCACGGTGGTGATGTGTCGGCAGGGCGAAAAAGCCGCTCACCAACACGCCATCGAAGCTTTCCGTGTGCGCACGCTGATTGCGCATGAAATCCGCACCCATAATCGCTGTAATTCGTGCCTCGCGCGATTGCCCGGCAGATGCATCAAGGCGTTTCTTTCCGCCACATTCAAGGCTGAAACCAACCGACGGATTGGCCAATGCCAAGGCCCGCAGGGTTTCCAGAATCACCGCCTCTTCGGTCCGTTCGGTGCGCAGAAAACGCTGCCGGGCCGGAGTGTTAAAAAACAAATCACGAATACGAATACGCGTGCCTTTGCGCGGCGCGGCGGGTGCAACATCCGGGACGTTGCCACCCTCTGTGCTTAGCAAAACGCCCTCGTTCATTCCGCCTGTTGCATCAAAACGAGCAGTCAACATCTCAAACCGGCACACCGAGGCAATTGACGGCAGTGCCTCGCCGCGAAAGCCGTGGCTGGCAATCGCGTGCAAATCATCGGCGCTGGCGATTTTGCTGGTCGCATGCCGTTTTAGCGACAGCAGCGCATCACTTTTGCCCATGCCGGAACCGTCATCATCCACTTCAATAAGTTTTTTCCCGGCCTCTTCGATGCGTACCCGGATATGGCTGGCCGCTGCATCCAGACTATTTTCCACCAGTTCTTTGACGATAGATGCCGGACGCTCAACCACCTCACCGGCGGCAATCTGATTGGCCACAAGCGCAGGCAAGATGTGAATAAACGTCTCAGCCATCGGCAGAACCGGAATATTCATTCACGCCTAGGATTTCACCTTGTTTCAGCGCCCGACCACGTAAAAAACTGGCTGCATCCATCACCTTTTTGCCCTCCGGCTGCACCGTTAACAGGCGATACCGCGATCCGTTTCCACAATTGACACAAAAATCATCACCACCAAGCACACTTCCGGCAACTGCTTCTATATTTCGTATATTTCCGTCTTCGCGGCAAACCTCACCAGCCAGCACCTTCAAACCCCTGCCATCCAACTGCGTTCTGGCTCCCGGTCTGGGTGAAAAGCAGCGCACCTGCCGATCCACCTGTTCGGCGGAAAGCCTCCAATCAATGATGCGTTCGCTGTTATCCAATTTGGCGGCATAAGTGCTTAGCGCATCATTCTGTGCTACCGGCTGCAATGCGCCGTCGGCAATCTTTGGCAACGTTTCGACCAGTAATTCCGCCCCCAGCACAGAAAGCGATTCCCACAACTGCGCACCGGTACTCAGCGCGCCAATCGGCATGCGCCAAAGCGCATACACCCCGCCCGTATCCAAGCCCTTTTCCATGTGCATCACGCACACGCCGGTTTCAGTATCGCCAGCCAGCAGGGCACGTTCAATCGGCGCTGCGCCGCGCCAGCGCGGCAGCAGGGACGCATGCACATTGATCGGGGCAACGCTGGCAATAGCCAACCATTCGGCGGGTAAAATCATCCCGAAAGCAACCACCACCAACACATCCGGCTGTTTATTTTTAAGCCAGTCGAGTGCCTCCGGATTTCCACGCAGGCTTTGCGGCGTTAACACATCCAACCCGGCTTCCAACGCCCGTTTTTTAAGCGGGCTGGGGGACAGTTTCATACCGCGACCGGAGCGCCGGTCCGGTTGCGAAACCACGCCAACTACATCAAATCCATCGTCATCAAGCAAAGCCTGCAAACAGGAAACAGAAAACTCCGGCGTACCGACAAAAACAATCCGCATCACCCTGTCAGTGCCTGTTTTTTTCTCTTCTGCAAACGCTTTTTGAGCAGTTTCTGTTTAATGGGTGGCAATAAATCGATAAATAACTTGCCAACCAGATGGTCGAACTCATGTTGCAATGCAACAGCCTGAAAATCATTAAAATTAGCCTCATGACGACTGCCGTCCTGATCACTCCAACTCAAGGTGATGGCCGATGCGCGCTTAATATCTTCATAAATACCCGGCACTGAAAGGCAACCTTCTTCAAACACCACTTCGCCTTCGAAATGGGAAATTTCAGGATTAATCCACACATGAAGATCGCGAATACCATCTTCTTCGCGCCAACGGGTATCGGTAACCACCACACGCAAAAAGACGCCGATTTGCGGTGCGGCCAGACCCACGCCGGGCGCGTCATACATGCTATCGGCCAAATCCTGTACCAACTGGCGCACCGATTCACTTTGCGGATTATCCACCGTTTGCGCTATTTCGCGCAGCGCAGGGTCCGGATAGGTTAAAATTTCACATATCGCCATAACCGCAACCCTATCGCCAAGGCGGCAAGAGTGAAATGCACCGGTAACGGTAACTCACATCATATCCAGCGGATCAACATCCACCTTCAAACGCACCCCGGAAGGTAGCCGCAAATGCTCAAGTAAAGGTTCGATCTGCCACGGCAGACAACGTCGTCCGGTATCGCGCAATACCAGCTCAAAACGGTAGCGCCCGGCCAAACGCTCAATCGCACACGGCATAGGGCCACCCACCTGCACCGGTTCCGGCAGCCTGCGGCACATCAAAGCAGCTTGTTCGGCGGCCTTTTGCGCCGGTTGGCAACGTATTGCTGAAAAAACCAGCCGAACCCAGCGCGCAAACGGCGGATATTGCATCGCTTTGCGCAATTCCAGCTCGTCATCCAGCGTCTGCCGCGCTTGTGCATCGCCAATTCGCGACAACCAGGCCGCTTGGCAATTGCGGGTCTGCACCAACACCCGACCGGCATGCTCGCCGCGCCCGGTGCGCCCAACCACTTGCGTGAGTTGCTGCCACCAACGTTCACCGGCACGAAAATCCGGCAGCGACAAACCCAAATCAGCATTGACCACGCCAACCAGCGTTACATTCGGAAAATGATGCCCTTTCACCAGCATTTGTGTACCAACCAGACAATCCAACCGCCCGGCGGAGAAATCATCCAGCACCTTTAGCAAACGTCCGGTATTGCACACCGCATCGCGATCCAGACGGGCAAAGTTCAACGCCGGAATCGCCTCTGCAAGCTGTTCTTCGACCTTTTCCGTTCCCTCGCCCATCGGCAGCAGTGCATCTTCACCG
This sequence comes from Zetaproteobacteria bacterium, assembly GCA_003233235.1. Taxonomy (GTDB): domain Bacteria; phylum Pseudomonadota; class Zetaproteobacteria; order Mariprofundales; family Mariprofundaceae; genus UBA1543. The sequence goes on along the minus strand of QILF01000115.1, from coordinate 3,026 downwards.
CACGCCGCACACACAGAAGGTGCGGCACGCGAGAAACCGCAAGCATGACAGCGCAACTGACGACGTTTCCGGTGCAAGGTTAAACGCAACGAACAGGATGGGCATTCCGGAACCTCGCCACAGGCACTGCACATCAGCGCGGGCGCATAACCACGTCGATTCAAATACAAAAGTGACTGCCTGCCCTGCTGTTTCACCTCGGCAAGTGCAGCCAGCAGGGGGGCGGAAAGCGGAGCGTGCACCTCACGCATATCCACCTGCTCAATCAGCGGCGCAGCATGCGCACTGATGCGTTCGGGTAATTCGAGCAGTTGATAACGATTTTCGCTTACCGCAAGCCAGCTTTCCTGACTTGGCGTGGCACTGCCGAGAACAATCGGAACACGACTTTCCTGCGCCAGAAGCACCGCCATATCGCGCGCGTGATAATGCACACCTTCCTGCTGTTTGAAGGAACCATCATGCTCTTCATCAACAACAATCATCGCCAGTCGCGGTAACGGCAGAAACAACGCCGAACGCGTACCGACCAACACCTCGGTATTCGCCAATTCACGACGAACGCGCAAACGCTCGGTTCCACTCAATCCCGAATGCCACACCGTTACGCGTGCAAAACGCTCACCCAAGCGTGCCAGCCATTGTGGTGTTAAACCGATTTCCGGCACCAGAATCAACACCTGACCGCCAGCAGAAACCCGCTCCGAGGCAGCGCGCAAATAGACTTCCGTTTTGCCCGAACCGGTACACCCAAACAACAAAAACGGCGCAAAATCCCGCGCCGCCAACAGCGCCGCCAAAGCATGATCCTGATCAACATTCAGTTGCACCGGCTTAAAGTCAGGCGATTCAACATCCGTGTTTTCGGCCTCAGCTTTTGGCATAGGGACGTGTTCGGTGAGCTGTCCGGCTTCAACGGCTTTGGCGATGCGGAAATAACATCCTTCATGCGGAAGTTTGCGACGTAATGTGCCTGCAGAAAGGTCACTTCGCGAAGCAAAAGCTGCGGCCAGCGGGGCATCCAGAGCGGTAAGTTCTTCGGCATCCACAACATGCCAACGCCGTTTATCTTCTGCCGCCCACGCCAAAGCGGTTTCTGCAAATTCACCGGCACATGCAGCATAATAACGACCACCGCGTACAAGCCACGCCATTCGAACAGCATCGTAAAGCGGCACAATATCAAGGCAATCAGTCACTTCTTTCAAACTCTCGCCCGGCACATCGCCGCCAGCCGGTCCGACAACCAGCCCGCCACGCGAACTGCGCCCAAACGGAACAATAACCCGCAATCCAGCCTGCGGCTCACCCAGAAAAAACGGCCAGCGATAACTGAATGTCCTGCGCATCGGACAAAATACGGCAATATCAACGATGGATTCAGACAAAGGGCAATCAGAAAAAACAGACATCAATCAACACGCAAACACACCTCACGAAGAGGTATCAGACATAGAGGCATCAGACATATCGGGGCTATATTCCGGAACCAGATTGCGCAATAAACGCCGTACCGCTTCAATGTCGCGACACCCGCAAGCCTCGGCTAGAGCATCTTTATGCCCTGAAAACACCTGCCACGATACCTCTGTTGCACGCGCCAGCATAATCTTGGCATGCCCTGTCGGCTGTAATTTTTCAGCGTCGTAAAACAGCTCCTCATACATCTTCTCACCCGGTCGCAGACCTGTGTAGGTAATCTCAATATCAACACCCGGTTGCAAACCGGACAAACGAATCATCTGCTCGGCCAAGTCGGTAATTTTCACCGGTTCGCCCATATCCAACACAAAAATTTCTCCGCCGTGTCCCATGCTGGCCGCTTGTAAAATCAAGCTGACTGCCTCCGGGATGGTCATAAAATAACGCATCATATCCGGGTGGGTCACTGTCACCGGCCCGCCCGCCTCAATCTGCTTGCGAAACAGGGGGACAACCGAACCGGCTGAACCCAACACATTGCCAAAGCGGGTGGTAATAAAAGCAGTCGCCTCACTGCGCCCGTTCAGATTCTGGCAATAGACTTCGGCTGTGCGTTTGGATGCTCCCATCACATTGGTCGGGTTGACCGCTTTATCAGTCGATACCTGTACGAATTTTTGTACCCCGAATTCAACCGCTAAATCGGCAACCTGACATGTGCCCAGCACATTGGTTTTGACGCCTTCCGCCGGATTCTCTTCTACCAGCGGCACATGTTTATACGCTGCAGCATTGAATACGATGTTCGGCTGGAAATGTTCCAGAACCCAGCGCATACGCGGCTCATCGCGAATATCCGCAAGGATGGCGCTCACTGCAACCCCCTGCCGCGCACCCTTTTCTCTCAATTTCTGATCAATGGTGTAGAGATTGAATTCACTATGATCAAGTAAAAGTAGCTGCGAAGGCTTCTGCTGCAATACCTGACGACACAGTTCGGAGCCAATGGAACCGCCGGCACCTGTGACCAGAACCGATTGACCGGCAAGCAGATGACGGATACCGGAATAATCCAGATCCACGGCATCGCGTCCGAGTAAATCTTCAATCTGAACCTGACGCAGATGTGACATCTGAACCCGCCCGTCAGCCAGTTCTGCCACCGATGGCAGGATACGGCAGGGAATATCAAGGCTGGCGCAACGCTGCACAACCGATTGAATCACCTGATGCGATGCTGATGGAATAGCCAGCAACACCACCTCCACGCCCTGCTGCCTGGCCACTTGCTCCAGATCGGTCAATCGGCCTATCACGCGCACCCCGTGAATCTCCTGCCCTTGCCGTCGATCTGCATCATCAAGAAAACCAGCCACTTCATACGGACCGGATTTAAGCAGATCACGCACCAGTAACTCACCAGCCCGTCCTGCTCCAATCAGCAAGGCGCGCTTGCCTTCCACAGCCTTCAGATTGAGATGACGATCCTTTATCCAGCGGTAAAACAGCCGTGGTCCGGCCAAACCCATCGCCAGAATGAATGGATACAAAACCAACACCGAACGGGGAATCCCTTCCAGCCGTTGCAGGACAAACATAAACAT
>QILF01000146.1 GCA_003233235.1 Zetaproteobacteria bacterium | reverse complement strand
GAAAATAAAGTGACAGTTTACTTATTTCCAATGTGCATGGTTGTAGCGCGACACTTGGTTTTTGGTATTGTGACACATGCTTTTGTTTGCCAAAAAAGCTGATTTAAGGTGTCTTTACCTCCCCTTTAAACTGCATTAAAAAACGATTCAACAAGCTTAGACAGGATGGCTGTAAGCAGTTAATTAAGTCTCCCGCACCTGACGTCCGAAACGCTTCATGGTATGAGCACAACGGTGAACATGAGAACCAAAAGCAGCAACTGGGAGGGCGGCTGTTCCTCCATCAACGCTCCCTTGCGGGGTACATTCTACCGAAAGCCTTTCCAGAAGTCAGTTGCCACACGGAATTATATGGCTACTGCCAACTATCGCAAATGTTCGAGTAAAACCGGTGGCCGTGTATGCATTTTCTTTTTTAGGCATTTGCAGGGGGAGCGGCTATGCAGAATAGCAGGGTGTTCTTGCCTGTTCACAGTATAGATGAGCCTGCTGGCTGCATTGGGCTTCTGGTGACGATTGCCCCCCCTCTGCTTGCACCGGGCGCAGGCCTTAGCGCTGATTGGCGAACATGCCGCAGAGCTGTCTTGCTTTGCGGATTATATTTTAACACTAGCGCCTTTGTAGTTTCTATACTACAATTTCGATATGTTTGAAATAAAACAGACTTCACAGTTTCGAAAGTGGGAAAGAAAACTTAGAGACAGAAGAGCGAAAGCAAGCATTGCAGCTCGTATCTTCAGGCTGGCTAATGGCTTGGCAGGCGATGTGACTCCAGTTGGGAGCGGTGTTAGTGAGCTGAGGATTCATTATGGCCTAGGCTATCGAGTGTATTTTATACAGAGAGGAAATGAAATCATTCTCCTTCTGTATGGCGGCAATAAAAGTACGCAACAGCAGGATATTGAAACTGCAAAACTGCTAGCGAAAGAATGGAGTAATTGATATGGAAAAATTATTGTATGACTACGACCCGGCAACGGCTCTGGATAGCCCTGAAGCCATTGAAGTATTTATGGCTGATGCTTTTGAAACAGGAGATTCGAGCTACATTGCCAAATCACTTGGCCTAGTGGCGCGTGCTAAAGGCATGACTCAAATTGCGACTGAAACCGGGCTTTCAAGAGAACAGCTTTATCGTTCATTCAGCGACAGGGGCAATCCCACGCTGAAAACGACACTTGCTGTCATGCAAGTGTTAGGGCTCGATATTACAGCCAAACGACATTCCTGATGGATTTTGATGATGATATTAGTGGTGAAAAATGATAGATTGGTAGTTTGAGATTAATGATATGAATACAATGCTTATTAACGATCAGAAAACCACGATTAGCTATGATGAAAACATAGATATGTTCCGAGGCGAATTTATCGGTTTGAATGACAGCGCAGGCTTTTATGCGGCGGACATCGCCGGATTACACGTCGAAGGAGCCAAATCGTTAAAGGTATTCCTTGAGATGTGTCGTGAAGACAACGCGCAGCCTTATAAAACCTTCTCCGGCAAATTTAATGTCCGTATCCCACCGGAATTGCATGCGGAAATTGTCGCCACAGCCAAAAGCAAAGGCGAAAGCTTAAACCGCTTTATCGCTAAAACGCTGGAACAGGCTGTACATTCGTAACCGAATAAACAGCTTTTCCAATCGCTATTTGATATGCAGTTTCTTTTTCACTTTGGCCAGTTTTTTGGCGGCTGCGGCTTTGCGACCGACGGAATAAACCGGACGATCAGCAACATCGGGCAGGCTCAGCATATGTTCAAACCACGGTAGCGCTTTTTTGTATTTCTTCTTTTCCAGCCAGTAATCGCCCATGAAATAATTGGCATCCATATCATCTGGAGCAACCGTCACAGCCTTTTTCAGGTAGGCAAGCGCCTTGTCGTCATCCCCGTAACCGATAAAACCGCCCGGAACCATGTAGTAGAAACTGCCCAGCGTGGTGTAAATAGAGCCGTTCATGGCCATCGGATTAATTTTTTCGGCCTCCAACAGCAAATCCCTACCTTTTTCCATCTGCGGCATAGCATTGAACATCGAGGAAACGCCCCCCATTGCGCCCGCATAACCGGCACGGATAATTGCCTCCCAGATTCGCGGTTCGGGCCGGTCTGCATATTTTCCGGTCAATGCCGAAGCCTTATCGACCAGCGCCTTAAACACTGCTTCCTTGTCGGCATCTGCTGTTTTGTAGTTGGCTACCGCCCATTCCAATTGCAGTTGATGCACGGCATCGCTCAACTCATCGGCAGTTGCCAGCGCAGGAACAGCAAGGATAAGCAGGGCCAGAAACACCATTTTTGAATAAGCAAACACAGACATGAATCTCTCCTTTGTTTTATGACCGGTGAACATCACTCATCAGTCTCTTTTGCAAATTTACGGGCAATGCGATTCTGCGCCGCCAGCACCTTATCGACCAGGCGTGGAAAACGTAGATTAATCTGCACAAACAGTGATTCCGGAAAACCGATATACACCTCTTTGCGATCATTATCGACAGCATTGAGAATGGCATCGACGACCCGTTCCGGACTGTCCATATTCATCTTGGTCGCCACACCCATACGCATAATCCGCCCCGTATTCAGCGGCGTTCTGACCGCCCGTGGCGCCAGATACATCACTTTGACATTGGTATCGTTAACTTCGCGTCGCAACGCCTCGGAAAAACCTCGCAAACCGAACTTACTTGCTGAATAAGCAGTGAAATAGGCAAACCCAATCGAACCGAACACCGAACCAACATTGATAATACGCCCGCAATCGCGCTTCAGCATGCCGGGAAGCAGGTTGCGCGTCAGCCGCATCGCACCAAGTAGATTCACCTGAATGATGCGTTCCATGACATCCACATCCTCATCCTCGAAACAACAAAAACTCATCAACCCGGCCAGATTAATCAGAATATCCACCTGCCCGAACGCCCGCTCCGCCGCATCGGCAACAGCATGACAACCTTCCGTAGTGGAAAGATCGCCGACAATAATCTTGCTGTCTTTCAATTCACCGGCAACTTTCGTCAACGCCTGCTTATTGGTATCGACCAGCGCCAAACGCGCGCCGCGTTCTGCCAAGCGCCGCGCAAGCAGTTGCCCAAGGCCACCGGCAGCACCGGTCAGCACGATATTCTTATTACGTATTTCCACCTATTTCTCTCCTGTAAGCGTGGCCAGCGGCAAACTACGGAAAACATCACCGTAAAGTTTGTACATCATACGCGCGCTATGCAGCACAGCCTGTTTATCAGCTTCATTATCCAGTTTATTCATCAAAACCTCGTAAAAAGCCACATGCCCGACATCCAGCGAACCATGCGAAGAAAGATAGGAAAATGCCTTTTCGGGAAGCTTCAGTGCCACTTCGATGCGTTCTGCCGCCTGCGTAGCCAGCGCTACACTTGTGCCTTCGAGCACCAATACCATGCCGAAAAACCCGACCGGATTACCGCGCTGAATGATGTCGTAGGCATAAGCGACCATCAGCTCCGTTGCCGGATTCGCTACCGCACGGCGCACAACCTCTTTATCACTGCCACAGATTTCAATATCGTTGAGTATCCATTCCTGATGCCCCATTTCCTCTTCGATATATTCACCAATTGCCACACGCAACCATTCCAGCCGCTCCGGCAAAGCCCCGCCGCAAGCCATCAGCAGCGGAATAGTATGCTTCACATGGTGATAAGCCTGCCCGAGAAACGCGACATAGCTTTCCAGCGTAATATTGCCCGCAGCACCTTGCTGAATGAAAGGAATTGATAACAAATCATTGCGTGCATCCTCGGTTGCCACCAGCAGTTCATCATAAAAATGATTCTCATTTCCCATAGTCAATCTCCGTAGATGGTTCTAATCCGATCCCCATAAACCTTCATAATCGCATCGCGCCGTGGCCTGTTTGTGCCGGTAAATAAACCATTCTGCACAGAAAACGGAGCATCAGCCTTTATCCATTTCGTGACCCGCGCATAATCCGGCAAGTCGCGATTAGCAGCGGCGACGCATTGTTCCATAATCAATTCATCGGCGCTATCCCTACCGCACAGCACTGCGACATTGAACGGACGCGCCTCACCAAACACCACCGCCTGCGCTATTCCGGGCTGAATGGTGAGCTCGCGTTCCACCCACTCCGGCGACACATTACGACCGAAGGCGGTAATAAAAATATGTTTCTTGCGACCGGTAATATGCAAAAAGCCATCCGCATCAAGATGCCCGATATCGCCGGTCGGATAAAATTCACTTTCCGCAACAGCCTGCTGCTGATGCTGACCCAAATAACCGGAAAACAGTGCTCCAGCGACAAGGATTTCACCATCTTCGCCAAAATCGAGTTGCACATGTGCCAGCGGCTTGCCTACCGTACCCGCACGCACCGCATTTGGTGCATTGACCGCTACCACACTACCCGCCTCGGACAAACCATAACCCTCAAAAACCGGCAGCCCCAAAGCTTCGGCCTGCTCCAGTTGTGTCAGCGACACCGGTGCACCGCCAACCGCCAGATAACGGAGGTTCTCCGGTCTTGCGCCGCTTTGCTGCACCGCAGCACAAAGCGCCAGCAACATTTGCGGAATCAGGATGCAAGTGCTGGCACGAAAATCAATCAGAGCTTCCAGAAAGCGTTTCGGATCCAGACCGCTGGCCCCGCGCATACCCACCGCAGCCAAACCCGGTAATACGCAAGTACCGCCAGCCAGAAGCGGTGCATAAATCCCGCCGATATTTTCCAGCAACGTCGCCAGCGGCAAAGCGCACACATGCCGCTCTGTAGCCTCTGCGCCGCAAGCCTCGCGTAACGATTCCGCCACCGTTTCCATCGCCGTTTGCGTCAGGCAAACGCCTTTCGGATCGCCGGTTGTACCGGAAGTGAACGTGATTTTGGCAATACCAGCGGGAATATCCTTGTTATCTGCCTTCTTCTGTAAATGAAACAGGCAAACGGTACGTCCGGCGATGCTGATTTCAGCCTCGGATACGGCCTCCGCATCAATACCGGCAAGCAGCGGCTTTACCCGTTCCGGCTGGTCGGTCAGTAACAACCCGATGCCAGCACTGGAAATCAAATGTGCCACCTGTGCAGATGAAAAAAACAACGGTACAGGCACGCAGGGAATCTCAGCCTGTAGCATCGCCAGATCAGCCACCGCCCACGCAGGTGTATTGTCCATAAAGATGCCGATACTTGATGAAGATGTAGCGGGTAGAAAACCGGAGAATATACCTGCAACACGTTTTATCTCGACTGCAAGCCGGGCATAATTTAGCCCGGTGTCAGCGCCATCTTCCAGCGCCATTTTCTCCGGCGTGTTTGCTGCATGCTGTTCAATCGCTGCCAGTACACGGCTTCCTTTCCGCATCAAAAACCCCTCCGCTCGCGAATCTGATGTTTACCTTCTCTCATACCAACACGCCACAACGGCTGCAGCACCTCGCGCGCAAAACGCATCGACCAATAGCCTTTGCTTAAATTGCCTGAAATGATTAGCGGTCGGGCATCATAGTAACTGCCCCACCGCTGCAAGGCCTTGCCATCCAATCGCGACGGATCCGCTACTCCGATTTGTTCTGTTTTGATGCCCAGACGATTAAAACCATTACGTAATTTTGCAACCCCGGTAAATACGCTCCATTGATAACCCATGCCGCATAAAAAAGCCGTCCATGCAGTAATCCCGGCCCGCCCTGCTCCCGGATAGGCTTCAGCCATATTTCCTACTTCTACAATACTGTCTCTGGAAATCGGTTGGTTATAAGTTCTACTCAGAACATCCTCAATCGGTTCATCCAGATAACTTTCCAGAAAAAGACGGCCCTCACTGGCGTGATGGTATCCCGCAACGGCTATCATTTCTCCAGAATTAGTCGTCAACCGCAATAAATTCGGCATGAAATGATGAACATCGGCATTGTACTCGGCGTCGAAGCGGTCATGGATAAAATTTTCCACGTTCTTCCTCTCCGGATCACCAATCGGGATTAAATCAATATTCATTTTTCTCCCTTTCCAACGCGTTACTGATGCATTGCACCCTCTGAATTTGTTGCCTGCAAACGACAACGAATCAGGCCGTGATTGTCCACACGAAGATGAAACAGACATGAAATCACGCAACCGATTGCTGATATTCATCTCGTTCTCAATACGATATTTGCAAACCTTTGCTGTCATCAGCGCAGCGTAGTCGCAGACAATACAAAAAATGTGACACGGCGCACAATTATAGCAGCAGAATCAAACCGAAAAACCGATACATACGAATGCCTTAACGGTCAAACTTGCGCGGCTGCGGATGCATGTCAGCCTGCGCCGCCATGTCTGCCCTCAAATTCGATATTTTGGCCCGCGCCGAAGGAAGTTTTGCCCGCTGTGGCCGCCTGCACCTTGCCCACGGCGCGATTGAAACGCCGGTTTTCATGCCCGTCGGAACGCAAGCCACGGTTAAAACCATGACCCCGCACGACCTGCACGACATTGGCGCGGAAATCATCCTCGGCAACACCTATCACCTGATGCTGCGTCCCGGTGCTGATTTGATTGAAGAACTCGGCGGATTGCACGGGTTTATGAGCTGGGAGAGACCTATTTTGACCGATTCCGGTGGTTTTCAGGTCTGGTCGCTCGGCGATTTACGCAAAATTGAAGAGCACGGTGTCCGTTTCCGCTCGCATATCGACGGCGCCGAGGTATTTCTCGGCCCGAAAGAAAGCATGCAAATTCAGCAACAATTGGGCAGTGATATTGTCATGACGTTCGACGAATGCACGCCTTTTCCGGCAGAAAAAGACATCGCAAACGCATCCATGCAGATGTCCATGCGCTGGGCAGGCGAGTGCCGCGAACATTTACCGCAAAATGAAAAGCAGGCGCTGTTCGGCATCGTTCAGGGTGGCATGTATGCCGATTTACGCATCGAATCACTCGAACAACTGATGCAAACCGGCTTTGAAGGCATCGCCATCGGCGGCCTGTCCGTCGGTGAGCCGAAACAGGACATGATGGCCATGCTTGATGCACTTGCACTGCACCTGCCAGAAGCCCAACCACACTATTTAATGGGCGTCGGCACACCTGCAGACCTCATCGAAGGGGTCGAACGCGGCATTGATATGTTCGACTGCGTCATGCCGACACGCAACGCGCGCAACGGTACGCTGTTCACCGACCACGGTACGATAAACATCAAAAAAGCCCAGTATCGCAACGATTCCGGGCCAATTATGGACGACTGTGACTGCTACACATGCCGCCATTTTTCGCGTGCCTACCTGCGTCATTTGTACGTCAGTCGCGAATTGCTAAGTTCGAGGTTGAATACCATGCACAATCTTCACTACTATTGCGCGCTCATGCGGCGGGTCCGGATGGCTATCAACGAAAATCGATGGCCGGAATTCCGCAAACAATTCCTGTCCGCATACCATGCGCAAGATGCTGTTTAAGCGGCGCATGTCAGTTTGAATGGATAATAAATTGAAAGAACCAATTCGGGAGAATTAAACCTATGAATCATCTGAACCGTTTTCTAAATCAGGCACTGAGCGCTGGCGCGGCACTGCTGGCATTGTCACCACAGGCATTTGCAGCCGGCGAAAGTGTAGGCGGCGGCATCACCTCGCTGATACCGCTGTTTCTGATTATTATTATCTTCTACTTTCTGCTCATCCGTCCGCAGCAGAAGCGTTTAAAAGCGCATCAGGCGATGATTGGCGAATTAAAGAAAGGTGATAAAATCATCACTGCAGGCGGCATCATCGGCCTTGTTCACGATGTCAGCGAAGAGACTGTTCGTGTCGAAATCGCCGATAAAATTCGTGTTAAGGTGAAACGTGATACCATCACACAACTGGCTGATGAACCGACACCGGTTACCAGCACAAAAGTTGCAAACACAAAGAAATAAACCGTAAAATAAAGGTAAAGGAAACGTCATGCACGCTTATCCCCGTTGGAAAATCTGGCTCATACTGGCCGTATTGGTCGTTTCCGCGATGGGCAGTCTGCCCAATATCGCCAACCCACCGTCATGGTGGCCATCCGGTCTTTCCAAACCGCTGAATCTGGGACTGGATCTCAAGGGCGGCATCCATCTTGTCCTTGATGTCGATGTCGATAAAGCAGTGGAACGCACGGTTGAAGAGGATGTTGATAGCGCCAGGCAAGCATTGCGCGGCGAACGCATTCGTTACCGTAAACTCGACGCTCATGGCCTGAACCTAACGATTGTTCTCAAAAAACCGGAGCAGAGCGTTGCTGCCAGCAAGATTCTGACTGATACCCTGCCCGGCTATACACTGCTTGATCAGGGTGAGGGTCACTTGCTGCTGACCATCAAGGAAAAAAATGCCAAAGAGGTGAAAAAATTCGCCATTGATCAGGCTATCGAAGTGATTCGCATGCGCATTGATGCACTCGGCACCACCGAACCTGTCATCGTCAAACAGGGCAATACGCGTATTTTGGTGCAAATTCCCGGCTATGAGGATTCGGCGCGTGCCAAAAGTCTGATTGGCCGTACCGCACAATTGGAATTCAAACTGGTGGACGAAAAAGGTGATTTGGACAAGGCACTGCAAGGTGCAATCACACCCGGCGACATCATTATGTACGGCAAGCCTGAAATGCGTAACGGTAAATCATTCCGCCAGCCATACCTGTTGAAAAAACGCACTGAACTTTCCGGGTCCGAGGTATCTGATGCGCGCGTTTCCATTGATTCGCGTTACAACGAATACGCAGTAACACTGAAATTTAACAGCAAAGGCGCACGCAAGTTTGACCGTCTGACCACGGCCCATGTCGGCGAGCGTTTCGCGATTATTCTCGAAGGCATCGTACAATCCGCACCGGTCATCCGCGAGCGTATTGGCGGTGGCTCGGCGCAAATTACCGGCAGCTTCTCACCCGCTGAAGCGCATGATTTAGCCATTATATTGCGCGCTGGCGCGCTGCCCGCACCGGTTAAGGTTGTCGAGGAGCGTTCCATTGGCCCGAGCCTGGGTAAGGATTCGGTTGAGCAGGGATTCAATTCGATCATCATCGGCGGCATTCTGGTGCTGCTGTTTATGGCTGTGTACTACCGCGCCTTCGGCATGGTAGCCAACGTGGCGTTGTTATTTAACATGCTGCTGATTGTCGCTGCAATGAGTATTATCGGCTCCACACTCACCCTGCCCGGTATGGCCGGTATCGTATTAACCATCGGCATGGCGGTGGATGCAAATGTACTAATTTTCGAGCGCATTCGAGAAGAATTACATCTTGGAAAAACTCCGCTTGCAGCTATCGACGGCGGTTACGACAAAGCATTCTCCACCATTGTCGATGCCAATATCACTACCTTGATTGCCGCCATTGTACTGTTCCAGTTTGGTTCCGGTCCGGTTAAGGGTTTCGCAGTCACGCTGTCGGTCGGCATTCTGGCTTCGATGTTCACAGCTATTACGGTCACACGGGCGATGATTTCATTGTCGCTGGAAAAACGCGGTCGCGTTGAGCGACTGAGTATTTAAAAAAAGCAGGTAAATATTATGCAACTGATTCGTCCCGACACCCACATTGATTTTATCGGTGTGCGCAAAATCGCCATGATTATTTCCGGCGTCCTACTGCTAATTTCCGTTGCTCTGGTTGGCTTCAAAGGCTTGAATTTTGGCATTGATTTCACTGGGGGAACTCTGGTTGAAGTGAAATTCGCTCAAGCTGTAAAAATCGCCGATGTGCGCGAAAGCCTCATTCCCGCCGGTTACGGACAAGCGATTATTCAGGAATTCGGTTCCCCCGAAGAAATTCTGATTCGCGTACAGAATAAAGCGAATGAGAAATCATCCGCCATCAGTACCGCTGTCCTTGATAAGCTCGGCGAACATTTCGGCGCGGATAACGTGGAAATGCGACGCGTCGAATTCGTCGGCCCGCAGGTTGGTGATGAACTGGCGCGTGCCGGTATTATGGCTGTGTTGATTGCCATGCTGGCGATTCTAGTTTACGTCACCGTGCGCTTCGAATTGCGTTTCGCACTCGGCGCGGATGCCGCCCTTATCCACGACATCACCATGGTACTCGGACTGTTCGCACTTACCGGCAAGGAATTTTCACTGCCGGTTGTTGCTGCCCTGCTGACGGTCATCGGCTACTCGCTGAACGATACCATCGTGGTTTTCGACCGTATCCGCGAAAATCTTGCCACCAACCGTAAAAAGAAGCATCCTGATAGCGAATCCGAGGTTGTTAATAACTCCATCAACCAGACCCTGAGCCGTACCCTGATGACCTCGTTTACCACCCTGCTGGTGGTATTGGCATTGTTTTTCCTCGGCGGTGAAGTGATTCACGATTTCGCCTTCGCATTGATCACAGGCATTATCGTCGGTACGTATTCCTCCATCTATATTGCCAGTCCGGTGATGATGGCCTTGCACGGTAAATTCAAGGGCAATGAAGAAGAAGCTAAACGCCTTGAGGCCCAACCCTGAGCGCGGCTATCCCCGGCGACATCACACCGCTGACCGATAAGCACACGCTACTTTTTCGCGGCTATGATGATGATTATTTTCTGCTCGGCGAAGAGCGGCTAAGCAACAGTTTTATTCTGCATCACAACGAGATTACAACAGCGTGGAAACCGCAGAAACTAGCCGATATCACCAGCTGCGATTTCGCCGCCATCATTGGCCAGCCGCCGGAGATTCTGCTTATCGGCACGGGTCGCAACACAGCCTTTCCCGATAACAGCGTTCTGCAAAGCTTCCGCGAAGCGCACATCGGCTTCGAATGCATGGATTCCCGTGCCGCTGCCCGCACCTACAACATCCTGATCACCGAAGGCCGCGATGTTTCCGTCGCCATGTTATTACCCGGAGCACGTAAATGAGTGCAAGATTTGAATTATCCATCGCCATCCATTTTCCCGCCGCGACCGCCTGAATCAACTTGCAAGATTACTGGCTGGCAAAACTTTCCAGTTTAATTGCCACGACCTGCTTTTGCATACAGGCAATGGTTACCGAACCCCTCTGGTAACAGCACCTCCGCCTCTTGGCGTACCACCACCAAATCCACCCAAACCTATGCCAACACCTATTGGCAGATTAAAGGAACCCGTGGATTTCGCATGTCTGATTTCAACCTTGTCACAGACCTTCACCGCCATACCTCGAGTGAAGGTTCTCTTAGGCCTATGCGAATCTCTTGAGATCTCAGTTTTCATACGACGGTTCGATTGATTGATAGCCATTCCAGAGGAACCTTTAACAGAGGCAGTGGCACAATTCTCAACGTCCTTCACACCAGCCGGAAAGCTGCCAGCAGATGCCACTGCAACATTCAGATTTAATAGTAGCTCTATTCTTTTTGCCAAGTTTCCTGTTATAGGTGCAAGCCACATCCTGACCACTGCTGGAAATCATCCCTCCTTTACACCGCCATGAATTGGCTCTGAACTCGCCTGTTTTCACCGCTAGTCCCGCAGGCATATGATCCACCACCGTGAGCATTCCTTTGCCGAGTTTATTGCCCTTATTTTTCACAACAATCTTGAATAACCCTCTGCTGCCAGTCGAGAACCGGCTTGGCGAATGCCTTATGTCAATGGCTAAGTTACCATTTTGCTTATAGAGAGCCACTTGCAAAAGTCGTGAGCGGCAATTTACTTCCCCACTCCGGGCGCGATTGCAACTCATCCACCCAGACTTTTGCAAGTGGCTCTAGAGTATAACTTTATCACCAGCCGCTTGTGCTAAACTTATGGATCAATATGATCAGTGTCGAGCGAATTGTATTTTCTCCTCTGCCCATGTAGTATGTCCTACATACAAAGAAACAGGAGGATAGTATCGTGCAACAGCAAATCCCTATTCGTGATGTAAATCAGCACCTTTCCCGTTATATCGACATCGTTGAAAATGGTGGCGATATTATTATTACACGGCGTGGAAAGCCTGTTGCCCGGTTATCTGCAATCGCATCTTCCCGTACACTGAGCAGAGAACAACAACAGGCCCAACGACGTACGCTGGAAAGAATGGCGCAAGGATTTGATCTTGGTGGTGAACAGTTTGACCGGGATGCATCCCATGAGCGCTAAGCGCTATAGTATGGACACCAATATATTGATCTACAGCATTGATCGTCAGGCAGGGGCACGCCATCAAATGGCGATCAAACTGGTTCAGAACATGATGGCCAGCGATTGCGTGCTTACGCTACAATCGCTGGGCGAATTCTTCCATGCATCCACACGCAAGGGAAAAATGCCGAAACAGGAAGCAATCGCCCAAATCAATGATTGGATGTCCCTGTTTCCAGTCATCAATGCTGTACCCACCACGCTCACGATGGCCATGCATGCGGTGGATAAACATCAATTCTCATTCTGGGATGCCATGATTCTGGAAACTGCTGCTCAAGCTGGCGTCACCCACTTATTCAGCGAAGATATGCAACACCAGCAGTCATGGAAGGGCATGATCATCGAAAACCCTTTTATTCAGAGCCACTTGCAAAAGTCGTGAGCGGCTCTTTTATCATCCTGTTTATGATGAGGGGGGATATTCGCACTTCTCGTGGGGGACGAAGCGGTTAGAATTTCATAGCGTAGTGCGACAATATAGTCAGTAAATGGAGTAAACCATAAAAGGGTTAACAAACAAATGATGAAAAGGTGTTTTTATATTTCCGCTTTTTTACCTGCATTTCTGGGTGCGGTTTTTTTTCTATTGCCTGAAATCTGTCTGGCGCAAGATGATACGACTTCGAGCATCGGCGCTGGCGATGACTGTAGCGATATTTCGGTTGATTATCAGAACCTCTCGAATCTGACCCAGAAGGAACGCGTCGCCCTGATGGACAAGGCATTGCTGCATTCTCTGAGTAAATATGAGCGCTGTCAGCTTGTACATTCAAACGCCTCATCCGGTGGCGGCGCTAGTGGCAGCGGCGCTGGCGGCACCAGTGGCAGCGGTGGCGGCTCTGCAGGAAACGGCCAGCAAGCATCATCCACAGCAAGCTCTGATATGTCCGGAACCCAAGCGCCAGCCGAACAAATGACATCGGATAATTCGGGTTCGAATTCCGGGAACAGTGATACAAATCCTGAATCCACGAATAAAAAAGCGTCTAGCCGCAGCAAAAGTGTACGTGCATCGGGCAGCGGAAAAATCCCTGATGATATACCACCGGTTGATAACGACAGTGTGCTTGAAGAACAAATTCGCCAGGCTGCGATCAATGAAACTGACCCGGTTATCAAAGCCAAACTTTGGAACGAGTACCGGAAATACAAGGGTTTGCCCGCTGTCACGAAACACTAAGAGGTGAAAGCTATGGTTCGTATTAAAAAGTCGCTTGCTGTCATGCTCGCCTGTACATTTTTCCTGACTGGTTGTGGTGCAGGCC
>QILF01000110.1 GCA_003233235.1 Zetaproteobacteria bacterium | reverse complement strand
TCGGAAGTATAGATTCCTATTTACAATAATATCAAGTAATATCTTCAGATATAGTCTTAATACCTTCGAACAGGTCTATGGGGTTCAGCCTTGAATATGTGCTGAAGATACGCGGAGACGAAGTATGTCTTAATACCTTCGAACAGGTCTATGGGGTTCAGCCCAAGTGCGATTGTTGTTTGTATATACGTTTTTGGTCTTAATACCTTCGAACAGGTCTATGGGGTTCAGCCTCAACAACTGCTTCTCTGAGGATGAGGGCTCAATGTCTTAATACCTTCGAACAGGTCTATGGGGTTCAGCCAGAAAAGGATGAATGAAGTGAATTTGATTACTGAGTCTTAATACCTTCGAACAGGTCTATGGGGTTCAGCCAGCTTCTGAGGCTTTAAGTGCAGATGATATTATGTCTTAATACCTTCGAACAGGTCTATGGGGTTCAGCCTGACCAAGGAGGTCAAAATGAAAACATTAAATATGTCTTAATACCTTCGAACAGGTCTATGGGGTTCAGCCACAAAGGCTAAACCATGTGCGTCTGAGGATATTGTCTTAATACCTTCGAACAGGTCTATGGGGTTCAGCCTCCACCTCCTACAGGGCTTGCAGCACAAGGGCTGCGCGGACTCTGCCGGTGAGTGGCGGGTGAAACCCGAGTTAACGATGCACATTTAAGCATTTCGGCAGGATTTTTCCAATGATTTCTTTTTCCCTCGGCGATTTTGCTCATGTAGAATTTCACCCTTGGCGTAATAGTATTGATTTTAAAGAACAAATCATCATGCTTCATCAAGGTCGTGTGCATCTGTTTCATCCTTTGCATCGCTTATGATCCATACATCCGGCAATCCTTCCAATCGCCCGCCGCAGCCGAGCACTTCAATCCTCGGTGTGCATTGGCCGCACAGCGGATAAAAATTCACCCGATCTTCGTCATGGTTAATCAGGCTTTTCAGACCGGCATGAAGCGAGCGAAACTGCGCATCGCTCAACTCGCATTCGAATACCGAATACTGCACCGCCCGACCATAGCGCTTGAGCAGGGTGAACACCTTGCGCCAGCGCTTGGCATGGGCGATATCGTAGGTCACCACCCACAACCGGCCACTCATGGCATAAATGGCCGGTATTCAATGTCTTCCACCGTTAGCGCGCGGGCCAGCAGAGCTGCCTGTTCACCGATTATCTGGCGATAAGACAAGCGCCGGTGATCATACTTGAGCAGGGAACGCATCACGCCCTCCCACTGGGAGAAAAACACCTTGCGCGACTCCACCCTCATATAGCATCCGCCATTGGCTGTTTTCTCGAAATGATTCGGATCAACCAGCTTCCCCAGCGTTAACCGGATAACCATGCGATCCACCAAATAACGGAATTCCTCCATCAGATCGAGGGCCAGGGCCGGTTTGCCATATTCGCTCTGACTGACGCCACCGTGAAGCATTCCGGCATAAACATCCATGCCGATAGCCTCAATGGCCGAGATGGTCTCATTCATCAACAGCGTATAACCCAGCGACAGCATTGCATTTACCGGATCGCGCGGCGGCTGGCGGTTTCTCCCTCGCCAGTAGAAACGGGAACCCCTGAAAACATCTGCAAAGGCTGCAAAATATTCATGGGCGGCATGCCCTTCAAAACCACGCAACCGATCAAGATCGTGGGTGCGCCCCGCCATTTCCATCGCCGCTTTCAATTTGCTGCGCAAGTCCGCACTGTCGCAGCCGGAATCGCTGAGCCGACGGCAAATGAATTCCTTACTGTTGCGAATCTTGCCAAGGACAAACCAGCGGGCCACCGGCAAACGAAGACTGCTTTCACGCACAAACTCATACTGCTTCATGCGCAGATGTACATTGGCATGCATGGCTGGACTCAACCGACCACGGTAACGTCCGTGTGAGGAGAGAAAGCAGACCGGCACTCCCGACTCAAGCAACTCGGCCATCACCTGTGTTGAAAGCTGGATATTGCCGAGGAGAAGCACACGTTCCACCTGCGCGGCAGGAAAACGTATTTCATGATTATCATGCTGAATGAGATATTCACCGCCCCGCTTGCGCAGATAGGCTCCCTGCGCATCAATATATAACGCAGGCATGGCCGCACCGGGAAACCCTGACATTAGAATCAACTATCGTTGCATTTTCCATATGATGAATTCGACCTGCATTCCACCATACTTTAAAGCCTCCCAAGCTTGGGAAGCCGCTCATTTTTCATTGCAACGGCATCGAACCAGCTTTATTCAGCACTTCCCTAGCGCAACCACCCAAATCTTCAATTATAAAGAACAAATAAAACTTTCCATATGCACCGCCCGGCAACAGGCAGTTTCAAGGCTTGCTCAGAACGGGTCGTGATCGAATACCACAACCTCGCCTGTTGGCGGTGAATCATAAATCAGCTTCAGCGCCTTGCCGTGCAGCGCGTGGGCCAAACGCAGATAAAGCCATACGGGTGCGGCACCGGTGATTTTCACCACATTTCCATCGCCTGCCTGACGGAGCACCTCGGCTTCATAGTCCGGCAATTGCGAAAGCTTGGCCGTCTCGCCATACAGATTTGAAACATCAATGCAGACCATCATTGCAAGACCCCCCAATTTTGATAACCCTTGTTCGGCTGAAAATGATACAGAATCGTTGGAATACGGTTGGCCAACAACTGCCCGGCAATCACCGACACCGGAGCCGGGCCGCGAATGAACAAGTGAATTTTGTCAACACCGGCAGTCGCAATCTTCTCATAAGCATCATTCAAATCGCGTCTGAATTTACTGAGATCGCCAGCCTCCATATGCTCAGCCATCTGAACCTCATAAATGCAGTCATCAAGCGATAGACTTGAAAACCTATCCTGCTGCAATAGATAATTCTCAACCTGATTGCGTATATTCCCCTTGACCTCGATGATTAGAATCGCCAACCGTGAGCCTGGCTCACGGCGAATAACCTGCCGCTCAATTTCCTCATGCCGTACCTTACGGACATACACATACACCGCATACACAATCGGCACAAAAGCGAGGATACTGGACACCAGACCGAAGCGGTCGAGATATAGCCAACCACTGGGCCAGCCGTGCTGCAAAAAACCCCAAGTAAAAAATCCACCGGCTATCAGCCCGATAAGCAGAACAAACCATCCGACATGACGTTGCAAATTCACGATTTACTCCTTTCGGAAGATTCAGCAGAACACAGCATCACGACTTGCCTTTGTTAAAGCGATTTTTCAGAATGTCCAAATCGGCCTGCGCTACCCCCTGACACGGATAAACCCCCTTCCCTCTGATAAGAACCTGCATACCCACGCGTATATCAGCAGCCTTGATGCCCTGTATCAGAGACGGAAAAGCATTCATCTCACCATCGGAGGTGCGAACCTTCATGATTGTGTCGTTTATACTGATAACCTCGCCTGACAACGCTTTGCTCGCAGCGGCTTTTGATACAACAACACCTTTTCTCTTTTGCTGATCTGCCCGCTTCTCGCCAGCATTTTCGCTAACGTTCTTGCGAACTTTGCGCTTGATTGCCTCAATGTCTATGCCACTGCGCGGCGGCTGGTTTCCACCCTTACGATTGCCACCAGTTCGACTTTTACCGGGCTGATTCGGGCGGGGTTCGGGACACTTCACCGCAGGCATGGAACCGGTGTAGGAAGCCAGCACCAAAGCCGGTTTCGCACTCTTAGCATCACTAAATTCATTGATGCTAGGGCTTGTGCTCAGCCGCATGTGGGTGAGATCCTTCCCCGTCGCCTTGCCCGCATCAGCCATGGCCAGCAGATGAACCATCTGTTCCGATTTATCCCAATCGGCCCTGAATGCCTTCATGCATGTTTCAAAGCGTTGCATACAAACCTGCGGAGAAGGCACTGCCGACGAATTATCGTTTGCACGAATATCACAATCTTTGATATGCAGACTTACCTGTCCAAAACCAAACGGACGTCCCATACCAAGGCTGTGGCGTAGCTTTTCATCCCCACCCCAAAGCATCGCCCATAGCAGTGCACCAAGCTCCTCAGATTTGAGATTATGGAATCTCAAGCTGCCGAAAAAACGACTCCCCTTAGGCAGGGGATTTAACTGCACCTGCACCTTCTTGTTTTTCTTCTGCTCATCTGTCAGCGACTGCACCTGCGCACCTTGTCTGGCAGGATAGCGTTTAAAGCCGCGAATACGTGCATGGCTGTCCATATAGGTAACATAGGCATTGCCCTTCAGTTTACCCGACGCAGACTGCGGTTGTTCAAGATAATTGGGGAAATAGGATGGTTTGGGGCCGTTGTTGCGGCTTACCTTGGGCAAAAGCCGGTGTGAACGAGACCCGCCCTTTCAGGTTTCGATGGCCTTTTTCCTGATCGGTATAACCGAAAATTAAAGCTGCCAGATCGTTCCCCTTATCCGCCAGATGTTCCGCACTGCTGTGCCCGATCACATCGTGAATGGAATGTTTATAAGCCAACCGGAACATCCCAGCCATGCCAATGGCCAAAAGACCGGATTCTTCAACATAAAACACAGGAACCCGCTCACCGCGCATGGCACGATCCTTCCACACCAGCCAAGTATTGCTCTCATCTTCGCTGGAATGGATGAAGAAAAAGTCCTTCATGCTAGCCGTCGGCACAGGAATCTTCTGCTTCTTCTCGTTATAAAATATGAAGTCAGCCTTCTTTTTCGGCCCCGGCTGTCCGGTCAGCACCAAAACCCCATGGATATTTCCCCTTCCGATATTTACACCAATCTTGCTTCTTTTATACGGTTCCTCGTCAAAGCAAACTTCCAGAGACCTATCCCAGCGATTATAGCGATCACGAGCCGATGCACGGCGTGGTGCATCGAACTCATTTTCATATTTCTTAAGTTCATTATGTTTAACACGAACATGTTTGCAGGGAGTCAGCGTCCATGATCCGCGCCCAGCAAGCTGCAACCAACCCGAATGCACATTATTCACCATGGCTTTCCGGTACACGTCCTTGGTTGGGCCTGCAAGATCACGGATGCTCATACGGGTATTATCCACAAATCGCATGCGACTAAATGTAGTGATTTCCAGAACATTTCGTATTGCACCGCGCAAGCTGGAGCCGGGAATGATATAACGTCCGTCCGGTGTCTTATGAAAGTGCACCTGACCGGGTGTATTACCGCTCCCCGGCACATGCTCGTTGCCAATCAGCACAGGCGAATGAGCCACGATTTCGATATCAATTTTACCGCTCAAACCATCATGCAAAGGCCTGTCATGGCTAACCTTATCTGCCCACTCCGGTTCAAAAATATCATCGTGTAACGGGACAAAATTGTACGGGGCATGAATTCGATCAATCGAGGGCTTTCTGCCCTGATGACGACTTGAAGATTGATTGCTGTAATTTGCTTTACTGTTCATACCCCTCCCTCCGCAAAACCCGTGAATCTTGCCGCAAATGCGCTATATCCGTTGTTCTCATCCCGTTTCCAAAAACGCCGGTATTGCAAAATACCGGGCGCATGCTGATTGCCAATTTGCTCCACACAATCATATAACACATCCAGCTTACCATCCGGCGATTCATCCACACTCAACACTGACCAGCCACCGTGCCCATCAGGAAGCAGGCGAAAAGATGTATGCTTACCGGCAATCTCGGCACTGAGAGGATAACCCAAATCATCTGGAAGCTTGGCGATGGGTAGGGTGACGATACCGCTTTGGTAGCAAATCCAGCCTGAGAAAGCCAGACAGCGTTGCAACAAACTAAGCACGGATTCGGGCGAATCGACCGACCTGCTCTTTAAGCTAATCTTCGTGCGATTCATTTCGGGCAGGCCAAGAGCCTCCGCTACCTGCATATATTCATGCTGCATGTTCAAATTCCTCCCCGGCAAACCAGCCGTGCCCGCGCGCCATGCCGCCACCAAGCGACAAACGCCCTTCCTTCAAATCATCCAAGGCCAATCGCCATGCCTTTCGGGCCAGATCATCCAGCCCTGCATCATTGACCCAGACATTCAGATCAAGGGATTCTCGCCACAAAATCTCTTCTCCAAAAAGAACCTTGTCGCGTACTCCACCTGTAAATCTATCTAAGCTTGTATGCATCTGCCAGTGCACCTTCGGGGTTCGATGATCTTCGGCAAAAAGAAACGCATCCTCGACAAACACCCTGCCTGCGCACCCCTGATCGCCATCAGCCATGCTGCCGAATAAACTGCTCACCGCCGGATTTGCTTCCCCTATCAAGGCATCACTCTCCCACTTTTTCATCAGGCAATTGGCATGGAAAGCAACCCTGTGCGCCAGCGCCCCCTTGATGGAACTGGCCGGAGCCACCGCCACCTTGGAATGGAGCGTCGCCCTGTCTCCATGCCATACAATCATGGCTTCATGATGCGGCACATCATCCGGATCTTTTTTCGCTGATTTATGCAACGGCGTAACAGATGTCCCCCCTATCCGCCAGCCAGCATCGGGTTTAAGTTGAATCCTGTGCAAATACCAGCCTTGCGGAGCAAATCGATCACCCACATCAATTTTTTTCATGCCCTGCACGCCTTCGAGGGTTGCCGGAAGCGCAGAATAGGCTTGGTAATCCTCCGGATTACGTAAATCAAGATGACATTCATGCCACTGGACACAACGCACATTCCCCATACCGGCACGCGTTGAACCACCAAGCCGAAAGCCGGGATGCCCGAACAAATCACGAATCTGCTTCCAGGCAGCATCTTCGTGCCCAGAGCTGTACAGACAAATTTCAAAGGAAAACCTCGTACCCGCCGGTACCGCACTGCGATCAAATAAACCCCGCTCTTGTGTATCGGCGGCTCCACGCTCGTTCATGCGTACCCGACGACGGAGAATAGGAGCTTCGGTCATTAAATAGGCAAGCAGGCTATCAGTAAGTCGCTCTTCCCCATCCCTACCGAGTAACAAACCCTCAACGGGATGGTTGCTGCTATCGTTAAGGCATCCCCAACTGACATACAATCGCGATGCCTCGCCGCTATCACCTTCGGCCATTCCAAAAATATCATCCCCGTTACCAAATTCACGGGCATACAGATGCTTCAACACACCAGCGAGAGATGTGCCCGGAATACCCGGCAGGCCATTGGCATCGCGCACAATCATGGTGTCGAAACACATGCTACTCCGACCTGATGAGATGGATAACGGAGATCGCGTTTCCAACACGAAGCGGGCTATATTCAAGCAAGGGAAATGAACATTCATGTAAGCTCCTGCTGTTGTGCTACAAATTTAGTTGCCTGCTGCGCTAGCAGAGAAAGTATCTGCGGCAGATCCTGTTCAGGCTCTGATTTACTGATGACCATCAGCCAGTCCCTGAAACTGATGAAATCCCCATTTTTCTTTTGACCCATACTGGTCCAATCCTCGTTATTCTTTTCCTTGCAGACTCCAGATGAACCAAAAAGTTTATCGCTCAGGTCTTGAGGGCTGTCTTTCTGCATAGCCAGTTCGCGAACCCGACCCCACTGGCTCTTGCCCGGCCCGACCGACCTCGCCGCCGAACTGGATGCAGACGCATACAAATTGGCAAGTTCTTCGAACAAAATATCGGCATGACGTCTGATTTCCTGACTGGCGCCGCTCATGTTTCCCTGAGCCAACAGCCACTGCACCAGCGGATGGGAAGGCCGTTTAACCTCTATAGACTTTTTAACATCCACCCGGACACAAAAAACCGGGCGCTCGCTCGACAACAACGGCGGATTAATCATCACCGTGCCAAGTCCGCTTTCCCGGAATAATCCGTAACTAAACGGTAAACTTGCTGTATCAACAGGCTCATTCATCTTGAAATAGAGGATGCTGCCAGCGCTGATCACCTGACGTTCAAGGTCAGGGGCCCTACGCTTGCCATTATATGGCGCATAACGACGACTGCGTACAAAACTTTTCGATGTTATCAAATCACCATCGGGCAAACCCATATCCATAGTTTCCGGCTTCATCACCGGTTGCCCATGGCGCTCAAGCGCCATATCTGAGAGCAACCAGAATAAAACATCCCGAGTTGCTATTTGGGTCTCAGTAACAGCTTGCCGGGCCTCGGATATCTCTCCCAGCACTCGCCCATACTGGGCTGAGCGCGAACGTCCGAGATGCATCAGGCCGGAACACGCTTGTTTAACCTGCGTGAACAAATCCTCGGAAACATCGTTATCGGCACAAAGCAAGGCGGTAAAAACTTGCCCGGCCTGTAGGGCCTCGTAACCGAATAACTGCGCTTGAGCAGCGCGCCCTGTTAGCGGATTGATCGCTGTTTTCATGGTCAACGACTTGGCCGAGCTGTGCAGCAGTCCATCTTCAGTGACAAAACCGTCACGCAACTGTTTCAATTGTTTATTCGCATCAGCCTGGTCATGACAGACATTCAACACATTCCCATCAAGGATGCGTCCGCCCTGCCTCCAGTCACTTTCCTTCTCATGATGCCAGCACAGGGGTATCGGTAAGGCTTGAAGTCCATTCCCGGCAAGCGGGAATCCATCCCCGAATCTCACTTTTCCAGAATGAAACACCAGCCATGCATCAGCAGGAGAAAGCTGTGCATACAAACGGGAAGCTGTCCATCCCAGCAAGGCCGCCCCCGGCACATACTCAAGGCAGGCATGGGCGCCCTGTGAGGCTGCCCGTTCGGAAAACACCACATCATCCTGCAAAGTCAATTTGATTTTAGCTTTACGCATGGTTCATCCCCTCAACAGTGATTGAGCATCGACCAAAGCCCCGACTGCGATGCGCACCAGCGCAACGCAGCAAGGGAAGCACTGCGGACACAGTTTTCTTCCAATGCTTGGGTATCCTGGTTTCGTCCAGCACACTGATACAGGCATGAAGTTGCAGCGGAACAGTTACCTGTAGACCCCGCAAACTTTTCTGTTCAGCCACCCCGTTCTCGTTTATAGCCGTCGAAAAGTGTTCACGAAACAGGCGTGATCGATAGGCAGCCCCATCCTCACCAGCCAACCAAGCTGCGACATTCGCTGGCAAAGTTGCATTGCTCACATAAATACAACCCGGGGTGGTTTCCTCTCGAGGAACTGCATCTTCGCCATCACCCTCGAAGGCCCCAGATCCGAAAAATACTTCCGTTATACCTTTGGCTAACAGTTCAGGGCAACTTCCCCATGTTTCTAGACGGAAAAATCCGTCATGCAGCAACCCCCGCAAAGTCTTGCCCGGTAGGTAAGGCAGGCCATGGCGGTCCCCCACAACCAGGGCATCTAGGTAATGACCGCTGCCCCTGCCTGTTCAGGCATGCCAATAAGAATGAAATTCAATATTTATATTCAAAATACTCATGACATATCTCCGATTGAGCCAACCGACTTGAGGGCAAGAATGTCTCCTAGAGGTGATTCATAAACTTTATGGTCGCCACTTTTCACCAATTGAGCTGGTAATTCCTTAGTAACACCTTCGCCCAGCAATTCACTCAGTGCATTATCAAATTCCTTAAGAAAATCGGGAGCACCAGTTTCCTTATCCAAAAGTAAATCGCGCCAACGCGCATACATATCTTTGGCTACTTGGAACGGCTCATGCATAATGCCAAGCAGCCTGCGCATCAACCCTGCCCCCGAACGATTACCACTTGTTCCAATAATTTCTCCAAGAGCAAGCAAATCAGCAAGTGCCGGTAAATCTGATGAGGCCGAACCCACGCGGTAACTGCCCATGGTTCCGACAAATGTTGTGTTTCCCGAACATGAGCTCATCTCCTGATCGCGTACCCATTCTGCATCGGGAATAAAACTTGTGCTGACGCGATGGAAGGATAACGAAGATGCCCTCCGTTCTGACTTTTCCTTGCTCAACGAACACAATTCTTCAGCCAAGGCGTAGCCCATAGCAAAAGGTTGACCCGATTTTATATAGGCAATGCCTGCGCAGGAGGTTAGAAATTTTTGCGGCCAATCCACGTCTTTTCCCCGGAGATAACTGCAAAGGTCTTTGGTGGATTCTTCGAAAGCATCAAGAAAACTTCGAGTAAAAGACAGGGCCAGATCGCCGCGCACAATCATGGTTAAATCGTCGCCGCCAAGAACCAATGGTCTGGCAGGCATGAAAGACCCTTTTGAAACAGCTGGAACAAGCACGCTTTGCGTGGCTTTTTTGGCAGCATCACATGTCGCTTTTTCAAGTTTTCCGGAGAATGCCGAATACACCTCACGATAATTACCACCAACCGTTTTCTGTAGTGCTCTCAAAATTTTACCAAGACCATTCCCATCTGCATGGATAATGCCGATATAACTGTTGCCGCTCAGATGCGGAAACTCCTTCTCCATATTCACAGGCCAATTGAGTTCGGTATCAGAAAGTTTCCTGCTCAATTGGTGGCCTTGTCTGAACTTTTTCATACGCCTGCGAGTCGTTGCTGCATCCACCCATTCGTTGCCGTTAGAACTACGCTCAAGTTTCGCCGCAGGAATCCCAGTGCGCGGATTGTATCTGGTCAAAGGAGAAGCCGAGGGAATATCGGCACTGGGGAAACGCATGGACTGAAGTTCTTTAAGTGCCAGCGCAGCAGCCTCACGCTCACTCGCGGCTTGCGTTACCATATGCACAAAATCAAGCCCCGGAGCAAACTGAGCGACAACCAGAGACCATACATCGCGCAAAGCCTCTGCCTTCCCATCATCATCCATGAACGCGATAAATGAACCACCTGCCCGTCTTGAGAATTGAATCTCATTTTCGCCAATGCCAACAGCCTTCATGGCTTCCTGCAAAGGCTCTCCCGTGAGTTGATCAACAATCTCACTGGCACCTACCATATCCTTTAGCTTTCCCGAATTTAGAACATAAGCCTGAATGGACTTAGCCTCGAATGCATAACAAACACTCATCTTCCTCTCCCGCTATCCTTCAATCTTGATCTGATTTTTATCCACTGCTAGACCGTATCTGGCATAACCGTCCGTGCGTACTGATTGCAATAGAATGCTCTTGCTTCGAGCATCAAAGCCAAAAGCTTGTTTCAACTGATTGTTCAGTCGATTTTTGACCTCGGGAAACGCGCTCCGGAACACCTCGAAGGAATCCCACCGCTTACGGAACTCGACCACCTCAGGGTCATTGGAACCCTTCCGATACTGGCGGCGGATATCATGCAAATCTTCCAAACAATCATTTGAACTCATCCTTCCCCAGTCCAAATAACAAGCGCTACAGCCATCGCATGACGGTAATTCCGGGTAACGGCAATGACGTGACTTCTGACGCAGAAAAAACCTGAAAAATACGAACTCCCGCACAGGCAATTTGCACCGGCGACCATCGAATTCAATTTCACGTGTATCGTAATCAACAAACAGATCGGGACGTGATGCCACATCAACAACGGATTGAGCTGAGAAAACCAACTGCTCAACACTGGCGTTGGCAATATCCGAAGTCAGAAAGTCCCTTAGGCGGATAAACGGAATATCAACCAGATCAACACGATCCGCCTGACCTATTTCGGGAATCAGAAACGTCCTGTCGCGTTCCCATTCTTCCGGCACCAGCACATGGGTCAGACGATCCCCCGGCCTACCGAAAAGGCTTAAGGCAAAACCCATATAATAACCCATGGTCTTACGCCCGCCGGCAATTGAAGCCAGAAGCATCGGCTGTCCCTCGGCTGTGAATTCACGAATCAGCCCCATCACAGCCTCAGCAACCTTTCGATTGTCGGCAGCAGAACGTATATCGTCACAATCCATTGCCAGAATATCAGCACATGAGAATTTAGCCTTCGCTAAAGTTGGATAAATCTGGATGAAATCACTCCAGCCGCCTTGATCAAACAACCGTTGCTTGAGCAATTGAGCACCGGTAGATGTGCTGACGACCCGTATCTTTTCGATCTCAATGCTATCCCGCTCACTGGCAGCCGCCAGCGTTTCAGTAAGAATCGCTGGAGAATGGCCAATCACAAATGCCGCATTAGCCTTTGTCATGCTATCCCTCCCGAATGGACGGACAACGTACGTCCGTCATCATGCAAATGCAACCTGAACCCATGGATTTTCCGGTTACAAATTTATCACGGTAGCCTTTGTTAGCGCACCGAGGAGTCTGTCGGACTTGTGAGAAATCTACTACACGGCAGGGATAACGCCCCAAAACATCCGGATTTATCGTTACATAGTTACCACTATGTGCCTCAAAATCATGCTGTTTTTGACGCGTTCCCCCACCTGCTCACTACGATTACCCTAAGTCCGACTTAGGAGCCACTTGCAAAAGTCGTGAGCGGCGATTTCCGTCCCCACTCCGAGTGCGATTGCAACTCATCCACCCAGACTTTTGCAAGCGGCTCTTAGGCTCCTAGATTCATTTCAATTGGCGATAGAATGCAATCTCCATCGTAGATTGGAAGCCTCCCAAGCTTGTGTATCGAATGGGCACAACATCCTGAAAAATATTATACTCAATTTTCAATGCGAAGAACGGGCACTCAAGTGAACTCTTTCAGGTTATTGCTGACCAGTGTTGCATTCAAACTAAGGGAATGGGCGGCAATCAATAAATCATTGCCACCAATGACTTGACCTGATTGCTCAAGTTGTGAACAAATATTTCCATAAATTCCTGCGGCATGTGTATCAAAATGCACGATCTCAAAAGGCATGAGGAACATTTCTAGAGCAGTCAAATTCCGTTCTTTTTGTTGGCTTTTGGATATGCAAGACATTAATTCAGCCAGTACAATCAATGAGAGCAAAATATCGCCCGGTTGCATGCGTTCAAAATGTGTGCGCACATTTTGAGGGTTGTTTCTAATAAGTATTATTGCAAATTTTACAGCACGATTCCTTTGCCACATCGCCGCGATCTAAACATCTAAACATCTAAACATCTAAACATCTAAACATCTAAACATCTTGTCGGTAATCTGAAAGGCTTCTATTCCCGCCGAATCAACATCAAGCATCGTCTGATTTATGCTGTCGATGTTGACCGGCAGACGGTTCATGTTTTGCGCTGCTGGACGCATTATGGATGAGCAGTTGAGCCGAATTATCTATCGCCATTACGCTTGACGGCTTTTTCCTAGGGGGGGTGAAATAGAGGGTAGGATACCTTTTCTCACCTCCTGACATGAGCTTACGACTGTTAGCTTACGACTTGACATGAATAATGATAACGGCATATGATAACATTATGCGAACAATCGTGGACATACCGGAGCAGGATATTCAAGGACTGGATGCACTTTGCGGCAGGGAGCAAATCTCGCGTGCCGAGGCGATCCGACGGGCGGTTGCCGGTTATCTGAAAGTGCATCGGGGCGATGCCGATGCGGCGTTCGGATTGTGGCGGCGGCGCGGTCAGAATGGGTCGAAATATCAGGACGGGCTGACGTATCAGAATGACATGCGCGATGAATGGTCGCCTGCGGGCGATGTACCCGATGCCGCATCAATTGTCGTTCAGCAGAGCGTGCATGAACCGGGCAAGGAATCATGAAGGCGCTATTCGATACCAATATCATTATTGATTATCTGAATGGCATCAAGGCGGCTAAAGATGAATTGGCGCTTTATGAAAAACCGTCGATCAGCAGCATTACATGGATGGAAGTGCTGGTCGGCGCGTCTAACGAAGACGAGGAAATCAAACTGCGCGCCTTTTTGAGCCGGTTTACGGTGTTGCCGGTGAATATGGATGTATCGGAGAAGGCCGTCGAACTGCGCCGCCAATATCGCATGCGATTGCCCGATGCGATTATATGGGCGACGGCAATGTGTGCTTCCTCATTGCTGGTCAGCCGCAATACGCGGGATTTTCCCGCCGATCATCCGGGTGTGCGTGTGCCGTATTGTTTGTGACGAAAGGCGTTTGTAGCACAGTCATCGATTAGCCCGCTGATTTGTTGCGCCATGATTTGTTGCGCCATTGCCCAAGTGTCGGAAGGCGTTACAATCCGCCGCCAAAGGATGCGCGTAGAAACACAAACCATCCGCAAGCGTTCAAGAGGTGCATCTGCAATGTTGAAAAAAATTCAAGAATCGTTCCAACCCCGTTACCTCGGCCTGATTGGTCTTTGCCTGCTGGCGTGGGTCTATCTTTCACTGTTTCGCTACGACAGCTACGGCATCGAAGAGGGTGCGGCGCTGGCGATGCTTATGAACTGGTCTATTGTGCACCAGATTGCCAGCCCGGTGGCGTTTTTTGGCATACCTGATCTGCGTGCGGTTCTTTTTGTACCGCTTGATATGTACTGGGCGGGGAGTCTTATCGCCGCCAAGGTATTCACGATGTATATCCTGTTTGGTACAGCACTGCTGATGTATCGCTGGAGCGAAGAAACGCATAGCGGAGAGTCATCAATGATGGCAACGGCACTACTTCTCATCGCCCCCATCAGCCTGATGCAAACAGATGCCATCGGCAGCGGTATTTATTTGTTGTTTTCCTTTGTTATCGCCGGTTGGCTGAATCAGGCGATTAGCGACAGTGATAAAACAATACCGAGTTGGTTCTTTCTTTTGATTCTAATCATTGCGCTGGCCGTCAGCATGCACCCGATGGGGGTAGCTATTCCGCTGGCGCTCACCATTCACTGGTTGCGAAATAGAGAAAACATAGCGACATCAAAACGAATGATCGGCATGTTGGCATTGACCACGGTACTCATGCTGCTTTTACGTTGGGGCTGGTACGGTATTGATGCGGCATCCAATCCGCTGATTATTCTCTCCGACAGTATTCTCGGATCACCTGTTTTGCACCATTCCGGACCGGGCTTCGGCATACTCATCACCGCTTTGCTGCTGGTTACCATTGGCATTCGACTTTTTCGCCGCGTTGATGACTCGGTATCTGTAATACTGATAAGTGCCAGTTTGATTGGTTTTTTGCACGCTGATCATGCATGGGTTTTTATCGTCGTAGCAACCGTCCTGTACCTTGGTATTCCACTGCTTATCGAATTGAATACACGTATCGGTGGCCATAACCTTCTCGGGCAACGCGGTATTCTGTTGGCGGTGGTAATTTCTATCGCCACTGTTTCGATGCTGAATACGCGTCAACTTGGCGTGGTTGCCAAGGAGCACCTGAAAGGCCCGGTCGATACCGTCATCTCGGTATTGGAACGCGAAGCCGCTGATCCGGAAGTACCATTCATTGCGGCCAGTCAATGGCCTGCTCGCACCATGCTGGTTTGTCGCCGCGATGTACTGCCGTTACCGCCAGCCAGTGATGATCACGCTGAATTCCGCCGCAAAACGGAAGGGTTAACCCACATCGCCTTCAATCCTCAACTGGAAAGACTGCATGCGCTGACTAGGAATGTGGCGGCCCTTAGCGATATATTCAAACCCGTCGCTTTGTATCCCGGAGGCGTTGTCCTAAAAGCTGAAAGGGCTAAAAAGTAAAATATTTATGTGATTTCCATTGTGTTAAGGTCGCACTGAATAAAGCTGGCTCGATACTGTTGCAATGGGAAACAAGCGATTTCAAGTCAAAGATTGCAATACATGGCATCGCTATGGTGACCGGAGGAAATACCTGAGGTGCTCAAATCTTTAACGCGGAAATCGTTCATTTTACGTGCAGGGTTATAAATCATGAGTTGTTCAGCGCTTCCTTAAGGGTTTGCTCGCCCGTGCCAGATATTAAAAAATACAGCCAACCCCAGCCCGAACAATCCACCCATTAGGCCGAGGCCGCCAAGGGCAAGTAAAACCAGCAGCGGTAAGGGCGCGCTGCCCAATCCGTAGTGATGACCGGTAAACTGAAAATAATCATAAACCAGCATGCTCAGACCAACCACGATAATGATGCTATAAGTGCGCATCTGTCGTTTCCAAGTGTCGCTGGCCAATTGGTCGATACAGTCGTCGCATATTTTCTTCTTACCTGAATATTCCTGACCGCATGATGGGCATTCGCTCATAACATTTCCCCGTTCAAAGACATCAAACTATTCAAAGACATCAAACTAATCTCCCTATGCAACACAACCAATCTGATTTTTAATATCGCACGGGTAACAAAAAAACGGGGGACCGAAGTCCCCCGCTTAAAAGTTTTACTCCGATCTACATATGGCTCGGAGAACGCGGGTTACCCGGTGAAGTCGGTTTAGCCAGCGTCAGGAAAGCTGCTACGTTGGCAATATCTTCATCTGTAAGTTTACCAGCTACATAACGCATCTGACCCATATAATCGTTGGTACGCTCATTGTCGTCCTTATCAGAATTCTGGGCCTTGGTAAGCGTTGTCGACTTAAATCCTCGCCAACCGTTACGAAGGGACTCCAACTCATGCCTCAGGTAGACATAGTTTTGACCGCCGATAGCCGGATACATACGCCCAGCTGAACGACCATGAAAACCATGGCAGCTTTTACAAGCCGGAATATCACGATCTGGTGCGCCGTACTCGACAATCATTTTACCCTTGGCCGGGTCGCCAATTTTAGCGCCATCGCGACGCAACTGGTCGAGATTTGAGCCAAGATATGGTGACTTCAGCGAGTGCACATAAGTTGCCATGTCTTTGCGTTCCTCTGGAGTCAAAGCAGCAGCGATATCATTCATCTGATACATCGTGTCATCAGTACGTTTGCCGTTGGCAAAATCGGTCAACTGTTTCAGAACATAAGTATCTACCTGATAAGCCAGACGCGGCGAACCGATTTCATCATTTCCGTTGCCATCAACACCGTGGCAACCAGCACAGGCAGGTACATCATCGCCTTTACCATTTTGAAAAATATTACGCCCGTTATCAAGATTACCCAATCTTTCGTGGGTACTGGCACTGGCGACGGCCGGTGCGACAAACCATGCGGCAACTGCCACAAGCGCTGCTGTAATCATTACGCGTTTCATGCATATCCCTCCTGAATGTCTTAAAGTTCTATTCGATTTTGTTTTTCTTAGCAGAAATCCAAGCTGCAGCACACATTGCAGCTAAAAAAGCAAACACAACAGCATAAATTTCCAGCACGGTACCAGTTTGGAACATGACCGAAGCCTCTAAAAAATGAGCAACCATTATCTGACCTCCCTAAGTTTTCTGAAAAAATGAAGTCTGCACACCAAATTAAAAAACGCAAGCCTAAAATTCATCAAGTTTTAATGTATCTCTCTGTCATCCATTTTGGAGATATTCTAAAACGGAGTTTAAAGTTTGCCCGATACGCAATCAATCCGGCGCAATCAGCAGGGCTCCGGTAAGAAATACAAACACCCGTACAGCAAAAATTCCCCGGCTCTGAACACGATGGTCTTCCCGTGCCTCCCTTTGCCCCGTATACAGTTGATGACCGGCGATGATTTGTAGTACATACAACGAATACAAGGTTAGAATAAGGAACAAATGTGTCCAGATAAGGAAGGAAAACAATTCGCCTTCGTCAATGAGTCGCCGACCCCAATCGTGGGTCAGGTATAGCCAGAACGGAAATGCCATATCAAAAAATATTACGCAGCTCATCAGCGCAATATGCCATCCCCGCCGCTTACGTAGATAATAAGCCAATGTCATCACAACAAAACTACACAGCACTAGAATCACGGAAGTTTTCATGCGTTGCAGCCTAACCTTATTGCACCACCATGCCACCGCAAATGCATATATTCGAGGCCATCTGTTTCAAGAGCCACTTGCAAAAGTCTGGGTGGATGAGTTGCAATCCCACTTCGAGTGCTTTTGAGTTGGAATGAGGTGAATGGTGGTTCCATTTGCCGAAATTCCAACTCAAAATCGCGCCGGAGTGGGGAAGTAAATCGCCGCTCACGACTTTTGCAAGTGGCTCTCAATAT
This sequence comes from Zetaproteobacteria bacterium, assembly GCA_003233235.1. Classification (GTDB taxonomy): domain Bacteria; phylum Pseudomonadota; class Zetaproteobacteria; order Mariprofundales; family Mariprofundaceae; genus UBA1543. Next base: position 7,720 of record QILF01000110.1, on the reverse strand, counting down.
AGATAATACCAGCAAGCAATAAGATGTTTATAATTGCCATCTCATGGCTGTGGCACAAAAAAACAGGGCTGCCAAGTGGCAGCCCTGTGAGATAACAGTTGTAGGTCTAGTTCAGTACACGATTTCGCAACGACGTTGACATATAAGCTCCAACCACGTGCCAGATCAGAATGCTCCCTTCTTTAGCAACCTTCAAAGTAAGCACATCCTTCGGGTGTTCTTTACTGGTCAATATCACCGACACTTGGCTATAGGCCCAATGCGCTGTTTTCCAATCAAAATCAGTGAATGCAAGGCCGTCGGCTGTTTTCCTCACAAAGCCAGCCTTGATCAGAATATCGACAAGATTGTCGGTAGAGATATGCAACTCGGGACTGTCCAGATTCATCTTCATTGAATTGGCATATTTATCGTTGGGATCCTTTTTAATTTCATCCAACATACCCGGCATCTGACCGACAATGCCGTCGTTAACCATCTCGAAATCGATGCTTTTCTTCATTTGCGCAGCATCATTCTGCAATATACCGTCATGCAGATAGCCTTTCTCGAAGTAAAGACCGCCATACGATGCCAGCAGTAGTACGAGAGCACAGGTAACATAAAAAAGCCCCATGCGCAGGACATTGTTCTGTTTTTTGTAAGCCGTTCCCTCAAAAACATCGTTGTGGGTTTTGATTGTGCGAACAATTTTCGATTTCTCTTGTGTGTGGCCGCTCATGGGCGCTCCTCCGGGTAAATAGTTGTAAAGTGTGTTCCGAATCTTCTATGTTTTTCGCATAAATCCGGCCACTGCGGCAAATTTTACCATAAGATGTATACTGAGAACAACAATTACTCGAAACGGGTTAACAACATACCTCCTGTTCCAAGGAGCCACCTGCACAAGTCTGGGTGAATGGCTCCAAAGCTACATATTATTTTATCGCAGCAGGATGTTGCCATTCCTGCCGAGCCTGGGATTCGCACCGGAAGTGTTCATCAGCAAAGTAATTGCCCCGCGTTGTGCTGCTCCCATCGTATGATCCATGAGTGCGTTATTGGTATCGCGATCTGCAGGAGATATAATATCAAAGGTGCTTGCCCCGCCGACAGGCACACCATAAGTTTGCATACCATACAGCACATTTTCCGGATTCCCGTTGGCAAAGACGCGGTCCCAGATTCCTGCTGTCGCATGGAATGAAACCGGCATATTAATGTTCGCATTGACGAAGAATATACGCACGCGCTCACCGGGTTTGGCCATCAATATTTTGGTGGCATGGCTATCGTGTATCGGATCGTAGTGAAATATTTTCCCGTTGATTAGGGAATGGGTCCAACCCTTGTTTTCGACCATGGCGACATTATTTGTTGCATCGGGGAAATACTGAGACTGAACCAATACATACTCACGATCCGGCTTCGGATATGCTTTGCTATAATGTTTCGGGTCAACAATGATTACCCCGTACATTCCGCGAGCGATATGCTGCGCCATGGGATTGGAGCCGCAGTGATACATGTAAACGCCAGCAAAACGAGGTGTGAAAGTAAAATGTTTACTATGTCCCGGCCTCACTGATCCAAACTCATTAAGAATATCGGCTTCCGCCGCATGGAAATCAATCGAATGTGATTTTTTGTTTTCCTTCGCATTGTTGAGTGTGAAATCGACAGTATCTCCGATTGTAATACGCACCAGTTTACCTGGAATCAGCCCGTCATAGGTCCATGCCGGATAGGTTGTACCCTTGTTATCTATTACCACTCCGGTTTCCATTGCCGTCATCGTTATCTTGACTGTTTTGGCGAAAGCCATCTGGATATTTGCCCCTGTTATTATGGTGATGGCGATGCATGAAAGTATCCTCATTTTAAATAGCTTCATATTACCTCCCCTTTTGGATTGTATTGAAATTGAATTGTATTAAATGCTTGCCCAGCGCCATTCAGCCAATCGCCCTGCGCTTTATCAAATGTGAAGAAATGCACGTTACTGATTAAGGAAGAGCCACTTGCAAAAGTCTGGGTGGATGAGTTGCAATGAAAGATGAGCGCGTTCAAGGCAAAGATTGCAAGGCATAGCACCGCTATGGCTCAAATCTTTAACGCAGAAATCGTTTGTTTTACGTGCAGGATCACGAATCATGATTTGTTCAGCGCTTCCTTAACCAGAACGCTGACCGGCATGGCACATTAAATTCAGCATGCTGATGGCGATGCTGTGCAAACTGGTTCTCATCTGTTCAGTTCCCTCCAAAGTAAAAGAGGGGGCAAATGCCCCCTCTCCGTATTTTTATATGTGTTCGGCTATTTTATTTAGCGAACAATATAATTTCCATTTCTGCCAAGATCAGGGTCGGCATCTTTGGAGTTGAGCAGCACGGTGATCGCACCACGAAGCGCTGCACCCATCGTATGATCTACAATCGCATTGGCCGTTGTTTTACCTTTAGGCGAAACAATGTCAAAGATTGATGCAGACGCTACAGGCATGCCCCACGTCTGAATATCGTACAATATATTCTTCGGGCTGCCGTTGATATAGACGCGATCCCAAATGCCGGCAATCGGATGGAATGCAACCGGCATATTGATATTGGCGTTTACAAAATAAATACGCACGCGCTCGCCGGGTTTGGATACCAGAATCCGTTTCATGGACGCATTGGGATCATGGACAGGATCGTAATTAAACATCTTGCCATTGATCAGACTGCCAGCCCAACCCTTGTTCAGGATCATCGCAGTAGCATCGTCCGCCTTGGGGAAATATTGCCCTTGAACCAGCACGTACTCACGATCAGGCTTGGGGAACTTCTTGGAATAGCCACCCTTGGGATCAATAATAATCACACCATACATGCCGCGCGCAATATGTTGCGCCATAGGTCCTGCGCCACAATGATACATGTAAACGCCTGCACGTTTGGGGATAAACTTAAATTTCTTGTTATGCCCCGGTTTCACAGGTGCGAATTCATCCAGCACATTAACTTCCGCTGCATGGAAATCAATCGAATGTGAATTTTTATTGGTTTTGGGATTGATCAGTGTGAAATCAATGGTATCACCGACTCTCGCACGCACAACCGGCCCTGGAATGGTGCCGTTATATGTCCAAGCCGCGTACTTGGTACCCTTGTTGTCAATCGTAAGGGTAGTTTCCTCGGCAGTAAAGGTCACCTTTACTGTTTTGGCCTGTACCGTTGATACATTCATTCCTGCAAACATGGCAATTGCTACGCATGCAAGCAGACTTGTTTTGAATAGTCTCATAGACTTCTCCTCCTTCCTTATATTAATACCATGATAAAGCTCATGGCCAGTCAATCTCCGTGTTTGCACTTACATAATTTACGAAGATATTTAACGAGATCATGAATCTCGTTATCGGTAAAGGTGCTGCCCCATGGGGGCATCAGGACAGATTTATTGATGGATAAACCGCCCTCCTTAATCACCTTAAATAACTCATCGTCGCTCCGTCCGCTCATCGCTTTGGCATCGGTGTGATCTCTGGGTTGCACGGACATATCGCGGATATTGACGCCCATGCCGTTGCCTTGGATACCATGGCACTGGATGCAGTAGGTTTCATAATTATCACGTGCCTGTTCCTGACTTGTGGCCGTCACGGGTATAAGCAGCAGCATGATTGTGATGCAGAGAGGGGCTTTATTTAACATCGCTAAAATCCTCTTTGGACAATTCAATAAGATAATTTACCAGTTGTTGGATATTGTCTACAGGTGCATGTTTATTGGGCATCCATATTTTCGGGTCCCATGCCTGCGGGTTTTTGATATAGCTGAGCATAAATGCCGGTTGCAGGCGTTTGGCTGCCGTGAATACTTCCGGACCGGACATGCCGCCGTAACCGGGTTCGATTTGATGGCAGGCCATGCAGCCGTAGATCTTGTCAAACATCATTTCACCTATGGGAGACGGGCCGGGAACCAATTTCTCCTTGGCTGTCAGTTCACTGTTTGCTTTGAGCTTCATCAGCGCATTGGCTACAGCCTTGGCCTCGGTTTTGGTAAGTATGATGTGTGGTTTCAGTGTGGATTTGTCTACAATGTCATGCTTTGGCCCCGGCTTGATATGCTGGCGATAAAACATACCTGCCGGGCGAATACGTTTGGGGTTTTGAAGCCATGCCTCAACCCATGTCTTATTATATTTATTACCGGCATAGAATAAATCCGGCCCTTTGCGTTGCCACAGTTGGGCGAGGGTCTTCGCTGCCGGTCCTTTCAAGGCATGGCAGGAGGCGCAACGTTGCTTGAGTATTTCAGTTCCGTCAGCCGCACTCGCTATCTTTGCGGAAGACATAGAAACAATAAACAAAGCGCATAGTGCTATAATCATGTGCGGATAACGCATTTTGCCTCCCTACGCAAAGTTTCTCATGGTTCGCTGTGCGCATCTTGTATTGGCTACTCGTGAAATAAGGTGCATTTCTAATATATCTTTATAGCATTGTCAATGCACAGATGTTAGTATACGGAATCCTGACTGATTTGAATACTTAACAAAGTGAATAAACACTTAACAAAGTGAAAAGATATAGTTAGGATGCATCTATGATGTGCTTCTCTTTGCTCATCAGGATTGGTTCATTTACTTAATATTATATAGGGAGGTTTAACCGATGAAATTATTCAAACTATTCATGTCGCTGATGTTGGCTTTTACTTGGCTGGGAACTGCGACACTTGCCAATGCCGCAAAACATGAATTCAATATGAGCATTGACGAGGTGGAAATACAAGTTGCGCCCGATTTGAAATATAAGGTGTTTGGTTTTGATGGTCAGGTTCCGGGGCCGCTCATTCATGTCCATCAGGGTGATGATGTGACGGTTCATGTGACCAATAACACCTCGCTGCCGCATACCATTCACTGGCACGGTCTTTATCAGCACAACAACTGGCGGAATGATGGCGTGCCGGGCATTACGCAGGCCAAGGGTATTCAGCCGGGCAAAACCTATACCTACCATTGGATTGCCGAAAAACCGGGTACGATGTGGTATCACTGCCATGTAAACGCCAACGAGCATACCGGTATTCGCGGTATGTGGGGTCCGATTGTAGTTGATCCTAACAAACCGACTGCCTTGGAGAAGAAAGTCACCAAAGACGTTATTATGATGATGAGCAGCTGGGAATCTGCCGCTGCGGATAAATACGGTACAGGTGGCGGCCCATCAGATAAGCGTAATTATTTCTCAATCAATGCCAGAGCGTTCCCGCTTGATATGCCGCTACGTGTTAAACACGGTGATTTTGTACGTGTCCGCTTTATCGGAGCCGGTAATACTATACATGCCATGCACTCGCACGGTCATGATATGCTGGTTGCCTTTAGAGACGGGCTGCCTATCAAGAACCCGTATTATGTCGATACACAGTTGATTATTCCGGGTTCGCATAACGATGTGTTTATTGATATGGACAACTCCGGTCGTTTTATCTTCCACGACCATATTGATACCCAATCCACCAACAACGGATCGTTTCCGGGTGGTGCTGTAACTGTGATTGAGTATGCCGATTCACCGAAGGATAAATGGTATCCATGGACTGGCGTGAAATACGAACCTGATTATTTCTTTGCTGAATCAATGAAGAAAGGTTATGGCAAGTTTGATCAGGCTGTGTTCAAGGGCAAGAAAGCCGCCAAGAGAAAACGCGGTAGCCGTCATAATTAAGGAGTGAAAATGAAACGTTTTCTGCTGTTTATCGTTTTCGCCGCATTTGTTTCACCTGCGCTGGTTAGCGCAGGTGAAAGCGGCGCAGAAATCCTCAAGGCGCGTTGTGCTTCCTGCCATGATCTGAAAGGACCGGCTCCGGCAACCATTCGCCAATTATGGAAACGCGATGCACCTGATTTATTCTATGCCGGTAACAAATTCCGGCGCGAATGGCTGGTAGCGTGGTTGCAGAAACCGGTGCGTATTCGTCCGGCGGGCGTGAATTATCTTCGTACCATCAATTCGACGCCAACACATCAGGAAAAAACCAAAAAAGGCAGGAAGTATGATGTGCTGTGGGGCGCGGTACTCAAGCCTCTCAAGCATGTGACCCTGTCCAAGCAGGATGCCGGGGCAGTGGCAGATGCATTGATGGATCTCAAGCCTCACACGGCTCTTGTTGCAGGTGTCACTCTGGATACCAGCAAAAAGGTCAGTCTGGATGCAGGAGAGGTGATATTCGATAAGGTTTACGGATGTACGTCATGCCATCAGATTGAACCGGGCTACGGTGGTTATACAGGCGCTGAGCTCTACACAGCGGGAAAAAGGTTGCAGCCGGCATTTATGCTTAGCTATATCAAGCGCCCGAAGAATTGGGATCCGAAAATCTGGATGCCGAATCTGCATGTGTCACCGGATGATTTGCAGAAAATCACCAATTATCTGATTTTGCTTTCCAAGGAGGATTTCAGTGAATCCAATTAAATTTTTATTTACTGTTGCAGCCCTGATGTTTGTTGCATCCCCTGCTGTCCATGCGGAAGAAGCTTATCTCAATTATAAAACCTACTGTATGCAGTGCCATGGTATGCACGGTAAGGGCGACGGGGTAAATGTTCCTGCGATGAATATTCTTCCGCGTGACCATAGCGATAATAAATACATGATGAAGCGCACAAATACCGATATTTACAAAGCCATCAAGTTTGGCGGACCCGCCATCAATAAATCAGTCAGAATGCCTCCCTGGGGCGACACCTTCACTGATCAGGAAATCACCGAACTGGTGGGTCACATCCGTTCGCTGTGCTGCGAGAAAGAGCTTGTTCGCGGTGTGAATTTCAAATAGTTGGAAAGCATCGTTTAGCATTGACCGGGGCCTGTTCACATTTCGAGCGTATTAAATGTGAGCAGGCCAAAATGCGTTACCGGCAAGACTCTTATACGGCTATTTTCCGGTGCTAGGCAGATATTTAGGATTCATATCCAACTGTCGGTAACTGCGAAAACGCTCACGCGAAGCTTGTAACAACGGTTTACTCCACGCATCAACAAAATCGACAATATTTGTAAATCCTTCGAGAGCAGCCGGAATCTCGCACGTACCGTTAATCAGCACCGCCGGTTCGTTATCGCGACGCACATCAAGTGACAGTAGAATCGGTTGCTCCGCATTCTCTGCGGCATCATCTGCGGCAATGCCGTGCGCCAAAAACGACTCGGGATGAATCGTCCACAACCGCTCGTCCAGTTTGGCGGCAAACGCGGCATCGGGACAAAGAATCAGCGCATGCGGCTGCAATCGCTTGCGGCGCAACAGCAAGCGGGCAATGCCCTCAATGCGATCCGGATTGTCCAGTCGCTCGAAATAAACCGTTGTCTCCATCACGCTTTCCCCACGTTCTTCCAACGTTGCAATACGATTACTAGCGCCGCTACCGGAAGAATCACTGCCAACGCTTGTGCAGTGGCCGGTTGCATGTGATAACCCAGCCCCAATACCGCCGCTAAAATTATTGCCAGCAAGCCGGGGATTTTCAGCGCCCAAGGCGACTGCCGCCATATTTCCACCGGCCACGCGGACGACCAACGCCAGAAAAACCACATTGTTGCCGCGCCGAGAATCAGTCCGACCAACACATCGAGTGGAAAATGTACGCCGCCGTAAATACGCCCAAGCGCCGCCAGCGCGAATAGAACCGCCAGCGCCCAAGCCCGCGCGTCGCGGCACGACCACAGCAGAAACGCCGCTAG
>QILF01000147.1 GCA_003233235.1 Zetaproteobacteria bacterium | reverse complement strand
TGAGTGTTCCGCTGGCCGCTGTGGCTGTAGCCAGATTGAGGCTCCAGTTACCGCCGGAAGGGGTAACATTATAGGTGGCCCCGCCAACGGTCACCTTGAGGGTTTCAGCTGATACACCAGTCCCTGCCGTGGCAAGGGTTGCTGTACCTGTAATGGTCGGGGTGGTGGAGCTTGTTGTCTGTGAGATCACGGTTGGAGCTGTTGGATTCACATTATCAAATATTAGGTCCGTTGTACCTGTGTCTTGAGCAAAATTAGCTGCTGCATCAGTCGCCTTGGCGACAACATCATAGGTCGTGTTGCTGGTTGGTAGAGGCGCTGCATTGGTATTGGCCAGATTCAATGCCCATGTTGCGCCCGATCCGGTCCCGCTAGCTGTTAAGGCAGCATCGCGTGCAGCGGTTCCACCCAATGTGTAGGTCGTACCATTGACTGAGGTCGTACCATTGACTGTAACGGTGAAGCCCCCCGCATAATCAGCGGCATTGAATGTGCCGGTGATGCTTGGCGCGGTAGATATTGTTGTTTGCGAGATCACAGTCGGAGCTGTTGGTGCGGTGGTATCAATCACCAGTTCACCACTGGTTGCATCACTGTTTGCATTGCCTGCGGCATCAGTAATGGTTGCGGTGACATTGGCTGTCGCATTGGCGGGCAGATTAAGTACGCCACTGACCGGCGTAGCTGTAGCCAGATTGAGGCTCCAGTTACCGCCGGAAGGCGTTACGTTGTAGGTGGCTCCGCCAACGGTCACTTTGAGGGTTTCCGCGCTAACGCCAGCACTTGCGGTAGCAAGGGTAGCGGTACCTGTAATGGTTGGTGTTGTGCTATTTGTTGTCTGCGAGATCACAGCCGGTGCGGTTGGTGCAATGGTATCAATCACCAGTTCACCGCTGGTTGCATCGCTGATCGAATTGCCTGCGGCATCGGTAATCGTTGCGGTAACATTGGCTGTTGCATTGGCGGGCAGATTAAGTACGCCATCGACCGGTGTATCTGTAGCCAGATTGAGGCTCCAGTTACCGCCGGAAGGGGTAACATTATAGGTAGCTCCGCCAACGGTCACCTTGAGGGTTTCCGCTGATACACCAGTCCCTGCCGTAGCAAGGGTTGCAGTACCGGTAATGATTGGTGTTGTGCTGTTTGTTGTCTGTGAAATCACGGTTGGAGCTGTTGGTGCAGTCATATCAAACGTCAAATCTGTAGTCCCGGTGTCCTGAGCCGCATTACCTGCGGCATCAGTCGCCTTGGCTACCATTGGCAGAGGCGTTGCATTGGTATTGGCCAGATTCAATGTCCATGTTGCGCCCGGCCCGGTCCCGCTGGCTGTTAAGGCAGCATCGCGGGCCGCAGTTCCACCCAATGTGTAGGTCGTGCCATTGACTGTAACGGTGAATCCCCCCGCATGATCAGCGGCATTGAATGTGCCGGTAATGGTCGGCGCGGTAGATATTGTTGTTTGCGAGACCACGGTTGGAGCTGTTGGTGCGGTGGTATCAATCAGCAGTTCGCCACTGGTTGCATCACTGGTTGCATTGCCTGCGGCATCAGTAATGGTTGCGGTGACATTGGCTGTTGCATTGGCGGGCAGATTAAGTGTGCCACTGACCGGCGTAGCTGTAGCCAGATTGAGGCTCCAGTTACCGCCGGAAGGTGTCACGTTGTAGGTGGCTCCGCCAACGGTCACTTTGAGGGTTTCCGCGCTAACGCCAGCACCTGTGGTAGCAAGGGTAGCGGTACCTGTAATGGTCGGTGTTGTGCTATTTGTTGTCTGCGAGATCACAGCCGGTGCGGTTGGTGCAATGGTATCAATCACCAGTTCACCGCTGGTTGCATCGCTGGCTATATTGCCTACGGCATCGTTCAGCGATGCCACTACAGTATAGGTTGCGTTTTGTGTCAGGGTCTGGCCTGAGGTGGCTAAATTTAGCGACCAATTACCACCGCCAGTATCCATTAGTGCAGCATCCTGTGGATTGCTTCCGCCCAGCGTGTAGGTCGTGCTACCCACAGCAACGGTAAATGTTTCAACGGTTTCTGTAGCGGCCCGGGCAGTGACAAGCGCGGGAAATGTGCCTGTGATGGTCGGCGTGGTATTTGTCGTAGACAATGCATTGACTGTCGGCCTCACAAAGGCAGGGTCCGGTGGCGTTATCGGGTGGTTGGTATCGACAAACAGGATACCCATGTTGCCGACACCGCCAGCCAGTATGTCCGTTCTGACATTACCTGCCGCATCGGTTGTCTTAGCCATAAAATCAAAGCCGCTGTCGACAAGGGTGATGCCTGCAGTGGCGAAGTTCATTGTCCAGTTATCACCGATATTGGTGAAACCCGGCGTTGTACCTAGCGTGATTAAGGTGCCGTAATTCAGAGTGAAGCTGCCGCCACCGGCGATAGAGGCGGAATCGAAGGTGCCGGTGATGGTCGGTTGGTTGTTGTTGGTCGTCAGGGCGGAAAACGTTGCAGCCGTCGTTGTCGCGGCCTGATCCAGCACATAGGCCTGCGAGAAGATCGGGCCATCATTGCCGAATGTATTAGTTACTTTCACCAGCATGGTGTTGCTGGCCACCAGCGTTTGACCATTTAGGACCCATCCGGGCTGGCCGACAGTCGTCGTTGCCGTGCTCCAGTTAGCGCCATTGTTCAGCGAGACCTGCACGATATCGCCGGTCGTGATGTTGGCGCTTAGGGTGCCGGTGATGTTCTGAGCTGCGGTTTTGGTAATAAAATCGCCGGGGATTCCTGTATCGGCTGAGAAGGTGGCTGTAAGGATGGTCGTTGTCGGGATTAGATTATCCACGGTCAGATCGGTGGTATCCTGTGTTGTTGTGGTATTGGTAGCGAAATCGGTGGCTGTAATCAAGACATTGGCGACCACGTTATGAATTATGCCAACGACGATGGTATAACTTGCTTCCCACACGCCCGGCGAGATTTCAGTAGCTGTGACAGCCGAGCCGCCGCCGAATGTACTGAAATCCATGGTCACGCCTGCGATGTCCGTATTGTTATCACCGGCTACAGTATTGACCCATTGAGCTTTCACTGTATCGCCGACAATGTATTTGCCACCAGCGCCACTGGGTGCGTTCGGAGGGGTCGAGATGATATTGATATTGGCATCGGTTACGGTGGGTGCGAGCAGATCGACAATCACATCGGCTGTGGAAACATTGTCCGATATGGCATTAGCTGCTTGATCGGTGGCGGTGGCGACTACATTGTAAGATCCGGTGGGTAGGGTTTGCGTCCCGTTGGCCATCGTCAGGGTCCAGTTATTGCCAATGTTGGTCAGCGCGCCATCCTGCGGGTTAGTTCCGTTCAGTGTGTAAGTCGTCCCGTTCACGGTCACGGTGAAGCCTCCGGCATAATCGGTGGCATCAAAGGTGCCGGTCATGGTCGGCGTGGCGCTGTTGGTTAGCTGTGTGACGGTGGTCGGTCTTGTCGGCGCAGTGGTATCAATGACTATTTCACTGTTAGTGGCATCGCCTGTGGCATTACCTGCTTGATCGGTGGCGGTGGCGACTACATTGTAGGTACCGGTGGTTAGGGTCTGGCCTGAAGTGGCCAAATTTAGCGACCATGTGCCGTTACCGGTATCCGTCAGTGCGCCATCCTGGGGATTGCCTCCGCCGAGCGTGTAGGTCGTGCTACCCACGGCCACAGTGAAGCCTCCAGCATGATCAAGATTATCGTAGGTACCGACAATGATCGGGCTGGTGCTGTTAGCGATCTGTGCAGCAACGGTTGGTGAGGTCGGGCCGGTTGTATCAAAGGTGACGGTTTTCGTGCCGCCTGTAGTAATAATAGTCGTGCCATCGGCAGCTCTGAGCTGTGCCACATAATCCACGATACCGCCAGTGTGTGCGGTTGGGTCGATATATTCCCACTGTGACAGGGACAACCCACCCACGCCCGGGTTCTTGGTGGCCTCGGCGGTAAACGTCGCACCGTTGTCGAGCGAGATAAACACACGCTGACCTGCCGTCACCGCCAGATTCAAACTGCCATTCAATGTGATGAGTGTATCGCTGGTATTGAAATCCAATGTGTTGGTGCCGGTATCGTCGGTAATGGATGTAACGGTGGGGATTGATCCGGAGACAATGTCCACAGATGCAGTATCCGTACCTGTACTAAATTCACTGGTACCACCGGTGGTGGTGGAGTCCACTTTGGCTGCTGCTGCACTGACTGATTTATCCCACGCCCCGTATGTGAATGTGGCGATACCGGTTCCCGAGGTGCTGTTGAAACGCACGGAATAGTCGGAATCAAGCAGCAGGGAATTGGCTGTGTTGATGATGCCAAACGGAACCCAGCCACTGCTGGCATTGTTGTTATATTCAAAATCGCTAGTTGCAGTGCCTAGATTTTTGGCGGAGATGTAGATGGCTTGTGCTGGAGCGCTGGTATCGGGATCGGTAAAGTTGGCACTGAGTACAATATCAGATACCAGCGCTCCAGTTGTTACCGCACCCGGCGCGCCGCCGGTCATGGCGAAGGTATCTCCCGGAGCCGGGATGGTCGGTGCATCGTTGCTTGCCGTGATCCCGATGGTTGACTGGATGCTTAATGTGGCTGTATTGGCATTGCCGCTGCCGCTGGTTCCAGTATCGCGCAAGGCGGTGAGGGTAGCCAGACGGTTAGCTCCGTTGATGGCTAGTGCGTCACTGGTACTCCGATACTGGATATTATTAATCAATGTGCTCATGTCGGAGCCGGATAGCCCGGCTGTAGATGTTACGATGATGGTCGCCGTTGTGCCGGAGATGGTCACACTGGCAGTCAGCGCCGTGCCGGCAGTTATAGCATTGCCGGCTGCTTTGCCAGTGCCGGTGGTAAGCGTGATAAAGTCGGTGCCGCCGTTAAAACTCAGTTGCTCGCCTGCGCCGGTTGTTCCGATATTGGTGATGGTCAGGGTCAGTTGATCCAGAAGCTGGCCGGATTCAACCGGACTTGCCGTAGCACCGGTGAACAAAGTCTTTGCAGCACCCTGAATGCCTGCGCCAGAGCCCTCGATAAAGGTTGGGTTGATGCCGCTTGCACCGGCCAGTGTCGGTGCCGTGTCCAGAGACGTGATCGTCACGGTTGATGCGTGGGTTAGACCGGAGACTGTATCCACACCGGCCGGTGCACCGAGTGCGGAAGTCGAGGTGCCACCCGTGTCGCGCAGTCCAGTAATGGTGACCGTGCGTGTGGTAGAAACTGCAGTCGGGTCGAGACTGGTGCTGCGATACAGGATACTATTAATCAGGCTATTCATATTGGTTGTCGACAAGCCGGCCACAGCGGCATGCAGGGTGACCATTGCCAAAGTAGCACCCGTATTGGTCACATCAACGGTAAGCACACTGCCGGCGAACGTACCGGCTGCCACACCCGATTGTCCTGTGGCAAGGGCAATCCATGTGGTGCCGCCATCGAAGCTGATTTCATCGTTTGTCCCGCCGGCAACAGTACTCACCGTCATGTTCAGCGTGTCCAGATTCTGCCCGCTATCCGGGCCGATGTTCGAATCGGTTGCGCTGAACAGCGCAACCCCGGCAGTATTCCCTTCGGCAAATGCGATGGAGCCAGTATTAACGGTGAGGCCCGGCGCATCGTTAACAGCGGTAATGGCAACCGAGGCAGTGTCGCTAGACAATGAATAGGCCGACTGGAGTGTGCCGACAGGCACACTGACTGCGGATGAATCGCTGGATACTGTGATGTCCGCCAGACTACCGTTGGAGCGGTTGTCGGTTCCATCCCATGCACGGAAGGTGATGGTATCGGTGACGGTGCCGTTGACGTTGGCGGCAGGTTTAAAATAGAGCATATTGCTTGCAGCATTGGTCAGTAGCAGGGCGTTGCTGTCCGACAGTGTGCCGGAGAACAGGTTCCATGTGACACCGGTATCGGTCGAATAATATAGCGAGCCCTTGGTAGCATTAAGACTGGTGATGGCGATGCCGATGGTGTCGGAAGTGTCACCATCAGTGAGATTGGCAATGCCGGTTTTGCTAATTAGCGAGGAGATTAACGTAGCGCCTTGGGCTGTGCTTGTTGCATTTACTAACGGGTCGTTTGGTGCAAGGGCATCTTCGCCAATGCCAGTCAGCACCGGAGATTTGGTATTGTCCAGCGTTGGCGAGGTATTGGCCCAGTCGGAATTGCTGCTGTTGAAGGTAAAATTGGTTAGCACCCCGTTCTGAGCATTGGCATTTGCAGAATAATCCTTGGCGACAGTGGTATCCAGAACTGGCGTGCCTGCATTCCCCCCGGCAGTACCAGTCTGCTGATTCAATCGCCAATAGCCGACCAGATTGGTGAAGTTTTCGGTGGTGACCGAAGTGCCGGTTGCTGCCGCATTGGCAACCTTCCCGCCGACTCCGGCGGCTAGTTCAAAATTGGTTGTTGCGAGAATATCGGCCTGCGTGCGTACGGTATCCCAGATGCGAACCTCGTCAATCTGACCGTCAAAGAAGTGTGTCACTGTCCCGGTCGGTGTTCGCGCACCGATATAGATGGGTATATTTGCCGTCAGAGCCGGAGCAAAGGAATTTTTTGTATTTGTTGAGGTGACGGATGTGCTGCCCCCATCCGGGGTGATATACAGCGTCATAGTTCTGGCGGAAGCGTCTCTTACTGCGGCAATATGATACCATGTTCCAGAAGCAAGCGTTGTTGATGAGGCAACCTTTGTCCAATCGGTAGAGACAGTGGAGTTGTTATGATATTGAAACTGCACCTTGTTGTTGCTAAGAACCACGAGATCGAAAGGCCCGCCGTTCGGGTCGCTTCTATTCCATACACTGGAAACAACAGTCTGAACTTTCCCTAAGCCATTCAGCTTCACCCATGCCTCAATAGTATAGGTAGATGTGCTGGCCAGCACTTTGCTTTGATCGGCGATGGTCACATGATCATTGCTGCCATCAAAAATCAGATTGGTTCCCAGCGCGCCGTTGGTATTGGTCGGGTGGGTGACTGCCAGCGTTTCATGAAACTGCTGGCGGCCATGCACGGAGAGTGCGAGGTCGGTTTCGATATGGCCAACGGTATCTTCCAAATTCCAGTCGCCGCCGAGATTTTCCGCACCGGTTAAATCGGTAGAGGCCGCAACATCGGCTTGCGTGAGTTCAGCCAGCATACGCACAAATTCCGCGCCACGATGGCCTTCGGCAACGTTACACCCGTAAATCAGAATATCGGCAGCCTGACTCATATGCGCTGCCCATTGTTTTAACTGCTGCTGATATTCCTGAATATTGGCCAGTGAGAGGTCGCCCTTGCCGAGCTGGATTTTACCGCCTTCACCGTGCGAGAAGATATGAATCGCATCAACATTTTTCATGTGTGATAGGGCGCGGCTGATTTGCTGCACGCCATCCTGATTCGAATTGAGCACCACTACCTGCCGTTGCGGCGTGGCTTTGCCGAGCAGCTCTTTGATATTTTTCACCCCGGCATCAACGAAAATGACTTCGCGACGAGCCTGATCGCGACCAAGCGGCGCTAATGCTGATAAAATCTCTTTGGAAACAGCGTGCGCATTGCTGTGCGCAGCGGGGCCAACATGGTGGACAACAGCATCAGCAATCTTGGCAACGGCATCGCCGATTGCGGCATCGAGCAGAATGCGCGGTTCCAGCGCCAGCATCGGGCCACCAGCGGCGGTTTTCAGCTTGCCGTTGGTTGTTTTATGCTTGCCGGTCACATCCATTTCATTACCTGCTACAATTGTTGCCCCCGTTGGATGCCTGCATTGAATGGCGGATAGAATAGGAAAAATGCTGGGTACGCACAACACAAACAAACAATTTACGCATCTACCTTTGAAGAAAGCTTAAATTTTGTCAATATAATCATAGTTCATACGACTATAACTTTCGATATAGGTGGCGATTCGGGAAAGCTTCCTTATAGATGTGTAAATAATAATTTACGGCGCTTGCCAAGTACGCTGATTTCGCCGCAGCATAGCGCATGCCTTCGTCCTCTGTAGCGGATTTAATCGCCGCACCGCAATTTATTGCTTCGCCGCATTGTGATGCGCGGCCACCGGGCGTGAATATTAATTTAATTATCCTGCACGCAATCAGTCTGCCATCCGGCGAGTTTTCCATGCCGCATGTGGAGGCGCTGTTTACCGGCAGGCTTGATGCTGAGGCGCATCCGTCGTTTGAGATATTGCAGAATTTGCGTGTGACAGCGCATTTTGTGGTCGAACGCAGCGGCAAAATCAACCAGTTCGTAGCGGTTGCAGAGCGTGCCTGGCATGCCGGGGTTTCCAACTGGCAGGGCGTGCAGCGATGCAACGATTATTCGCTCGGTATTGAGATGATTGGTGATGAATCATCACCGTTTACCGCTGCGCAATACCGCGAAACGGCACGCCTGTGCCGGGCGTTGATGTTGCACTTTCCGGATATCAGCCGCGAACGGATTATCGGTCACAGCGATGTCGCGCCGGGACGAAAGTGGGATCCCGGTGTGCAATGGAACTGGGCGCATTTTCATCGTTCGCTGGGCCATATTCGCAATATCGGGGTGACGTTCCGGTGAAGATACATGGATAATTCGTTGCTGCGTCTGGCTGTTTTTCTCGCCATTTTAGCAATCATGGCTGGTTTGCAGACCTTGCTTCCGCGCCGTCCGTTACGTTTGGGATTGCGTCGCTGGCCGGGTAATTTCTCACTGGTGGCGTTGGATGTGATTGTGGTGCGACTGCTGTTGCCTGCCGGAGCTGTTGGCATTGCTTTGTGGGCTGAGAAAGCGCATTTCGGTCTGCTGCACTGGCTGAATATCAGTGGCGGCTGGCAGGGTATGGCAGCGGTGGTTTTTTCTGTTGTTGTGCTCGATTTATTGATTTATGCGCAGCATGTGGTGTTTCACATTGTGCCGGTTTTGTGGCGCTTGCATCGGGTGCATCATGCCGATCAGGAAATTGATGTGAGTACCGGCTTGCGCTTTCATCCGATTGAGATTCTGCTTTCCATGCTGATAAAAATGGCAGCGGTGGTCTTGCTCGGTGCACCGGTGGCAGCGGTACTGATATTCGAGATGCTGCTCAACGGCATGGCCATGTTCAACCACAGCAATGTGCGTCTGCCGCTGGTTGTGGATGCGGTTTTGCGCCGTTTGCTGGTTACACCGGATATGCATCGTGTGCATCATTCCGTGCTGCGTGCCGAAACGAACAGCAATTACGGATTTAATTTGTCGCTGTGGGATCGGTTTTTCGGCACTTACGTGGCGCAACCCGAGCTGGGCCACGACGACATGCATATCGGCCTGCCGGAATTTCAATCGGGCAAGGCGGACAGCCTGAAAGACTTGCTCAAGCTACCTTTTATCGATGATAAATTTAGTGGTGACAGATTTAGCTCAGACAGATTTAGCTCAGACAAATTTAGCTCAGACAAATTCAACTCAGACAAATTCAACTCAGACAAATTCAACTCAGACAAATTTAGCTCAGACAAACGGGAATGAAAATCGTTGAAAATCAGCGAATAAGCAAACCGGAATAGGCGTGAACACCGCCGGACGGGCGTAGCATTTCACTCAAATAGGCATTGTCGTGCCACAACTGCGGCAACATGTGCCGCACAGCATGTGCCGCCGGATTTTCTATCGGTAAAGTGATGCGCGGCAGCCATGCATTGGCATCGCCGAGCAGATTTTCCAGCAATTGTTCACGAAAACTGCGTTTCGGACTGATATATGTAATATCGTAACCATCTTCCAGTCCGGCACGCTCAGCGGCAGCGGCAATCGCAGCATCCAGTCCGCCGAGTTTGTCGGCTAAACCCAAACGTTTGGCATCTGCACCGGTCCAGACACGGCCCTCGGCAATTTTTTCCGTTTGTGCGTGCGTTAAATGACGACCTTTGGCAACGATGTCGAGAAAACGCGTATACACATGATCAACACCAGCCTGCAAGGTATCGGCAAGTGCTTTCGGCAGCGGGCGATCCGGTCGCAAACCACCGGAAATGCGGGTTGTGCCGACACCATCGCTGGCAATCCCCAGCGATGCCAGGCTCTTGCTGAGGTTTGGAAACACGGCAAACACACCGATGGAACCGGTCAGCGTGGTTGGCGCGGCCCATATTTCGTCGGCTTCGGCGGCAATCCAGTAACCGCCGGATGCGGCCATGCCACCCATCGAAACAATCAGCGGTTTGCCGGTTTTGCGCAGACGGGAAAGCGCGTTGCGGATTTTTTCCGAGGCCTGCACGCTGCCGCCGGGGCTGTCGATGCGCAGCACAACGGCTTTGATGGCATCATTCTTTGCCGTTTTTTCAATCAATTTGGAAAAAGCATCACCGTTGACACCGCCACCTTCAAGGAAGCCGTCGCTGATTGCTCCGCTGGCGGTCAGAATGCCGATTTGATTGGTCTTGCCGGTTGATTCGGAACCCAGCGCGCGCAAATAGGTTTTGAAGGCGACGCGGTTTGTTATCCCGTCGCCGCTTGCCGGTTTATTTATAATTTTATCGAGAAATCCCGCGCGTGAACCGAGATGATCGACGAGGTGCATGTCCAGCGCCAGTTTTGCCGGATCGCCGTCATGCTGGCGAATCGCGGCAGCCGGATGATCCAGCATGTTCTGCAGTGCTGCGGGGGTGATGTTGCGCTGTCTGGCAATGTCCAGTTTGTAGGCTGACCAGAGTTGATCAAGCAGGGCTTTTGTTTCGCGTTTGGCGGCTTGCGACATGGCATTGCGCACCAGCGGTTCGGCTGCTGATTTGTATTCTCCGGCACGGAACAGGTGAATGGTTACATGCATTTTGTCAAAGGCTTGGCGGAAATAATTGCGATAACTGGAAAACCCTTTGACCAGCACCATGCCCATCGGGTCCAGCCAGATGGCATCGGCGTGTGCGGCAAGCAGATATTGTCCTTGCGAATAGTTGTCGGCGTAGGCGTAAATCTTTTTGCCGCTTTTTTTGAAGGCATCAAGTTCGTCGCCGAGCGCCTGCAAGGCAACCAGCGAAGCATGGCCCATATCACCCGTATCAAGCAGTATGGCGTGGATGCGTGCATCGTCTTTTGCACTGCGGATAACGCGAATCAGATCGCGTAAGCGGGTCTGGCTGACGCTGGAAAAACCGGAGGGGAAGATGCTTATCGGTATATTCAGCGCTTCAACGATTTCACCTTTCGGTTTGAGTACCAGCAGCGCATCGTCGGGAACGGAAGGACGATTGATCACGACAGCCGCGACCAGCGCGCCGATCAGAAGTAGAAAAATGAACGCACTCAGGGTGCGCCGCAGGGTATCGAAAAAGTGTAGTAATCTGGCAAACATTAAAGCCTCCGGATTGGCTCAGCAGGTTATTTCATAATTTGAGTCGGAAAATGCTAACAGTGTCGTTTCGAAATGACATTACGTAGAGTGCCGGGTGCGTAGCATGCAGGGGCAAGACGCATCAGCACAAACAGCGACCAACAAGGAATAGCGACAATGGATGTATTGCAGGCGATAATTCTGGGTTTAATCGAGGGTGCGACTGAATTTCTGCCTATTTCCTCCACCGGGCATATGATTGTTGCCAGTCATTGGCTGGGGATTGCGCAAAATGAGGGGAACAAGGCGTTTGAGGTGATTATTCAACTGGCTGCTATTCTTGCTGTCGTGGCCAATTACCGTGAAAAATTCAGTTTAAAGTATCTGGAGCTGTGGAAAAAAGTGGTGTTGGCCTTTATTCCGCTCGGTTTTGTCGGCTTGTTGTTGCATAAACAAATCAAAGCCATGTTTACGGTCGAAATCGTTGCCGTGATGTTCATTGTCGGCGGCGTTGTTTTTCTGATTGTCGAGTATATTCAGCGCAACAAGGTGTATCCGGTGAGTCGTGTCGAAGATGTCAGCATCAGGCAGGCGTTGTGGATTGGTGTTGCGCAGGTATTGGCGCTGATTCCCGGCACCAGCCGTGCCGGGGCATCCATTATCGGTGCATTGCTGGTTGGTTTAAACCGCAAAGCCAGTGCGGAGTTCTCTTTTTTACTGGCCCTGCCGGTGATGCTGGCGGCCAGCGGCTTTGATTTGCTCAAACATTATCAGGATTTTGCCGGCGCGCATTTTGCGCCGCTCATCGGTGGATTTGTCGTGGCTTTTGTCTCCGCCTGGCTGGTGATGCGTTTGTTTATCCGGTTTCTGGAGCGGTTTACCTTTGTCGCTTTCGGTATTTACCGGATTCTGTTCGGTGGACTGCTGCTGTGGGTGGCTGTCTGATGCTGCACTGGCCGCAAATTGATCCGGTGGCGGTGCATTTGGGGCCGCTGGCAATTCACTGGTATGGATTGATGTATGTGCTCGGGTTTCTGGCAATTTATCAGCTTGCCAAGCGGCAGATGGTGGAACGTGGCGAGTGGAAAACGCAGGTGGCCCCCGAGCTTTTCGAGGGGCTGTTCAGTTGGCTGATTCTCGGCGTGGTGATTGGCGGACGCTTGGCCTACGTGATTTTTTACAACGGTGCTTATTATCTTGAACATCCGCTGGAGGTGCTTTACGTCTGGCAGGGCGGCATGTCATTTCACGGTGGTATGCTGGGGCCGGTGATTGCCGGTTGGTGGTATTGTCGGCGGCATAAATTACCGTTTTTGCTGCTTGCTGATCGTATTTTCACGGTTGCACCGCTCGGTCTGGCACTGGGTCGGCTGGGTAATTTTATCAACGGTGAACTGTGGGGACGGGTCACCGATGTGCCGTGGGGCATGGTTTTCCCACATGCGGGGCCGGAGCCGCGACATCCGAGTCAGTTGTATGAATTGACCTTGGAAGGGCTGGTGTTGTTCGCGCTGCTGTGGTTGACGCGCAAGCGCGACTGGCCGGATGGTACACGGGTAGCGCTATTTTTGTGCGGTTATGCGTTGGCGCGAATTTTTTGCGAACAGTTCCGTCAGCCGGATGTGCAACTTGGCTTTTTGTTTGCTTCGGTGACGATGGGTATGCTGCTGTCGTTTTTCATGCTGCTAGCCGGATCCATCTGGCTGGTATTACTTTTTACGCGAAGAAAAACCGTTTAAGGTAAAAATGCTGCGACAAAAAAAGCAAACAGCATCAGCAGTAACGGGAGTGTTAACTTAACCGGCTTGAAACAGTGGTAATGTGGTGTTTGCTGCATGGGTTTCTCCTTTTTATCGTTTGTACGTTTTTTTTGTTAAAATTTTCCAATTTAGAGTTTTCATTTATAGAGAGAACGAGCAATAATCAGGCCAATTTGATAAATTAACGCTTTACGGGGTGATTTTTGCAGCTTGGCGACGGGCTGTGTTGCGGTAAACTCAAGCCGGAAAAATCAGGAGACGAATATGAAAATATACTTACAGCAAAAGTTAAACACACCGCTGGTAATGGCGGCAGCATTGCTAATACTGGCCGCATGTCAGGCCAGCGAACCACCTGCGTCAGCGAGTAAAACCACCGCAGAAGCCACGGTTTCGCAGCCTGCGGTAAAGCAGGCATCAGCCGATAAAGTCGAATTGAAGAAAAACACGGTTGTTGCAGCGGAGGCCGTTCCGCACGACGTTGCTACACAGGTAAAATCCGCCGTCGTAGAGAAGAAAATGCCGGTTGAAGTCAAAAGAGCTGAAATCAAAAGAGCTGAAATCAAAAAAACCGCTGCCGCTACAGTGAAAGCGCGGGCGACTTCAACTGCAAAAATGAGCAAAATCATGCAGAACACCAAGACAACGCCCAAATCTGTAGCAGAAAAAGCCGCTACGGTAAAAGTGGCATCGTTTCCCGCAGGTGACGCAGCCAGGGGGAAATTGCTGGCACGCAAATGTGCCGTATGCCATAATTTTAATTCAAAGAAAAAAGTCGGTCCGGGATTGGCGGGAATATTTGGTCGCGAAGCCGGAACCGCACCGGGATTTAAATACAAATTCACCAAATATATTCAGCCCGGCAAGGCATGGCGCTGGGATGCGGCGCATCTGGCTGCTTGGGATTGCAATGCCAAAGCCGCGATAAAAACCTTTACCGGCAATCCGGCAGCAAAAACAAAAATGGGTGTGCAGCGTGTTTGTGATGCTGCCAAACAAGCCGACCTTATTGCCTTTTTGAAAACGCTGTAAGCGTTAGCTCACATGCCTTTTGACCTTGCTGTCGTGGACTTGGATAACACCTTGTATGCCGCCGATAACGGGGTGTTTGCACGCATGGATGAGCGGATGACAAGCTTTGTCGCGCGAGAATTGGCGGTGGACAGAAAGCAGGCCGATGTCTTGCGCCTGCGTTACTGGCGGCAATACGGCACAACATTGCGTGGCCTGATTTTGCACCACGATGTCGAGCCGGAGGGATTTCTGCATGAGGTGCATGATATTGCTGTGCACGACATGCTGGAGGCGGATGTGTTGCTGGATGCAGCTCTGGCAGAATTGCCCGGTCGCAAGGTTATCCATACAAACGGGACCTGTGAACATGCTGCAAGGGTGCTTGAGTCGCTTGGCATTGCCCGCCATTTTTCAACGATTTACGATATTCGTTTTAATGCTTATCAGCCGAAACCTTGCGCCACCACGCTTGCTGCCTTGATCGAAAAAGAGGGGGTACAAGCAGAGCGCACACTGGTGATTGACGATATGCAGGCTAATTTAGCTGCGGCACGTGCGATTGGCGCACAAACAGCGCTGGTTTCGCGGGAAACGGCGCTGATTTCGCAGCAAACGGGGCACGAAACATGGGATTTTCATGCCGATACGTTTGCTGCTTTGTGCTGTCAGATTGCAGCTTCGTTTGAAGCGAGTGATTGAAATGGGCGATTGAAATGCGTGTAAACAAGTTCTGAATCGGATATTCCCAAGATCCGATTGACATGCGGCGCATGCCGCAACGCTTTCCTGCTTTCCTAAGCCGCCTTATCCAATTGCTCGCTTAGCCATATTTTTATCAGTGATTGATAAGGAACATCGCGCTTGTTGGCTTCCACCTTGATGCGTTCCAGCATTGATTCCGGCATACGCAATGAAATAGGCTTCGTCGAAGGTTTTAGTTTCGCAAAGGTAACCTTTCTGGCTTGATGCCAATCCATATATTCCGATGAGTCGTGACTTTCCCAAAAGGCGCGCTCCGCAGCTTTATCCTTGAATTCAGGCGTCTTCTTGTATCGCTTGCTCATAGCTTCTCCTTTCCTTTCGGTGCATATCTCTGGCAGAAATCACTCTTATCTTGCTGCCGTTATCGCGCAAGGTGAATGTGATATGCAGCAATCGTTTGTCATCTGTTTTACCCAAGACATGAAAACGAGCTTCTTCACTGCTGTGCTTTTGATCTTCAAGCAGCAAAATCGGTTCATTGAAGAACACCTGCTCTGCATCAAGCTTTGAAACAGCATGCTTTTCCACACTCTTTCGCGTATTTCCTTTGTCCCAATCAAATCCTGTGACACACGAAAAATCAATCATGTCTGTATATTATCAGAATATACATGGCCAGCAATAGAAACAAAATACAGGGGTATATATGGAGCCACTTGCAAAAGTCGTGAGCGGCGATTTACTTCCCCGCTCCGGCGCGATTTTGAGTTGGAATTTCGGAAAAAAAATGGAACCACCATTCACCTTATTCCAACTCAAAATCGCACTCGAAGTGGGATTGCAACTCATCCACCCAGACTTTTGCAAGTGGCTCTATGGATTCAATACTGCATTGCATAGCTGAATCAGTTACCATTCTGTAGCGGAGCGGTCCGGATGGTCGCGGTGTCGTTTCAGACATCGAGGAAAGTCCGGGCTGCACTGGGTAAGGATGCCGGATAACGTCCGGCGGAGGCGACTCCGGGAAAGTGCCACAGAGAGCAGACCGCCCTGCATGCAGGGTAAGGGTGAAAGGGTGCGGTAAGAGCGCACCGCTTTGTCCGGTAACGGATGAAGGCATGGTAAACCCCATCCGCAGCAAGGCCAAATAGGGAAGCAACAGGCGTGACCCGCGCTGCTTCCGGGTAGGCTGCTAGAGTGTGTCAGCAATGGCAGACCCAGATGAATGACCATCATCCGCTACGGCGGATACAGAACCCGGCTTACAGGGCCGCTCCGCCTTTGTTTTGTCTGCACGCATGGCTAAGATAGCGCCTACGGAGGTGTGTATGAGCATTGAGTTTGCAGAAGCCGCTAAGGCCCGCGAATTGCGAACATATTTTTCCCGTCACGGGCGAGTGTATGTTGTCGTTAATGCCACAGGCGATGATGTGCAGGTTCCCGAGCATCTGCATGGTGATCCGGCGCTTCGTCTGGTGCTGAATGTGCGCATGCCGCAGCAGATTATGATTGGTGACGATACGTTGGAATCCGATTTGACCTTTTCCGGAATCCCCTACCATTGCGTGATTCCTATGCATGCGATTTGGGCTGCGTATGTGCCGGAGCAGCAGTTGGAAAATGGTATCGTCTGGGAGGAAGATGTGCCGGAAACCATTCGTACCATGGTTAAAGCGGTGCGCAGTATGCGCGACGACGTGGAAATAAGCGGCGAGCATTATCAGCCGGATGTGGCGCTTGCTGCTGAGTCTTCTGATTATATAGAACAGACCGCTGACACGGATAAAACCAAACAAACCGATCACACGGATAAAACCAAACAAACCGATCACACGGATAAAACCAAACAAACCGATCACACGGATAAAACCAAACAAACCGATACCCCCGTCTCCGGGCGAAAGATCGGCCATTTACGGGTTGTAAAATAATTCTCCTGCGTTTTTGTCCGCGTGCACGGGTGGTTGCCGGTTTTGTACTGGCATTCATGTTGATGCCTGCGCTGTCCGCACAATGTCTGGCGGAGGAAGATGCACGGCTTAAAGTTGAACTCAACGATGACATGCAACAGGGCCATCCGGATGCACGCGCATTGTTGAAGAACGCCTTGCCGGTTCTCTGGGATCGTCTTGTGCCGCAGGCGCAGCGGCTTGCTGCAAATGCTATTGCTGCTAATAGCAGAATGGTGGCGCGCATTGTGCCGCACGGACAGAAAACCATGATCGAGTTCAGTGGTGAACAAGTGTTTGCAGCACTCAAGCGGGCGCATATTCCCGCTATTATCAGCCAGCCGCGCTTTCATCTGCTACTGAGCCTGCGCAACGATGTTGGTGTTGAGATGCAGCAAACACGAACATTGCTGGAAGAAGAGGCGGCGCGTCTGGCACTGCAATACGGCATAGTATTTGCCGATGATGGAACAGGATTGATTATGCAATGGCGCTGGCAGGACCGTATTCACATTGAACTGGCGGTGCGTGGCCGTTCGCGTTTGGGTGAATTTGTCGAAACACGCGAAATTACTGATGCCGATTCACTTCCTGCATTGCAGAAATGGCTCGATGAGGTGTTGCTGCGCGCGCGCGATGCTTATGCATCTGATACTGCCGCAGGCGGAACTGGCGATATACAAACAGAGCAGACCGGTGATGCGCTCATCACCCTGATTGTTAACCGCGACAGTCGTCTTCTGGAGCAGGTTGCGCTGGAAGAATCGCTGGCTCAGGATGTGCGTGTGCGCAGTGTTGTGCCACTCACGCTGGGACGTTCCGAGCGGCGTTATGCCTTGCGCATTGAGGGTGGCGATACCCGTTGGCTTGCCGAATGGTTTTCGCGTCGCGGTTATACCTTGAGCAGACAGTCCGACGGTGCATGGTTGGCGCGCTGATGATGAAGCAGGTGATTAATATACCCAACCTGCTGACGCTGGTACGTATTCTACTGACACCGGTTATTGTCTATTTCATTCTTGAAGATCACCCGTTGCAGGCGCTGGTGCTGATGGCGGTGGCCGGCATTACCGATATGGCCGATGGTGCCATCGCTAAACATTTCAACATGCGCACGACGGTCGGTTCCTATCTCGATCCGATGGCCGATAAACTGTTGCTGGTGAGCACCATCGTGTGCCTGTTTTATGTTAATGAAGTACCGTTATTCGTGTTTCTGGCCGTGGTGTTCCGCGATGTGATTATTGTTGCCGGAGCCGTGGTTTATGAGGTGGTGACACGACGTTTAAAAATGCAGCCGACATTTCTTTCCAAGACCACCACCACGCTGCAAATTTTCTACGTGTTGCTGGTGTTGCTGCATATGGCTTATGATTTTTCTGACGTACTGATGTCGGCAGTGATGTGGCTGACATTTGTTATTACCGTGGCATCCGGTGTGCAGTACATGGTATTGTGGACGTACAAAGCCGTTCGTCAGGAAGAGGAGACCTAATGGCACAAAACAGTTCATGGCAATGGTGGATTAACGTCGGTCTGTTCGCGCTGGCCACGGGTTTTATTCTGTGGCTGCTGTCGGGTGTGGCCGGACCGCTGCTGGTGGCCTGGCTGATGGCCTATTTGCTGGTTCCTCTGGTCGGCTGGCTGGATAGGCACGGTATTCCGCGCAATATCGCCACGCCGCTGGTTTTTCTGCTTGGGCTGGTGGCGACGGTACTCTGCATTGTGCTGATTGTGCCGCCGCTGATTACTCAGACCATACATTTCATGCATGCTCTTCCAGAGGCGGTGATGCGTATCAAAGAGCAGTGGGCGCCGTGGTTTATGAGCAATTTCAATATGGATATTGGCGGCGATCTGGATCGCTGGAGCCTGTGGTTGCGCGAGCAGGTGAGTGAGTTGCAGCTTGAGAAACTATCCCCGTGGGCTCATGCCGGTTTTTCGACGGTGAAAAATGTCCTCGGCACGGTACTCGGCCTGTTCAAGCTGATTCTGATACCTCTATTTGCGTTCTATCTGCTTTACGACTGGGATAAAATCGGCCACGCATTGAAGGTGCGATTGCCACGCGGTAGCCGCAGATTAACACTGCGGCTGACCCGTGAAATTGACACCATGATTAGTGCATTCCTGCGCGGCCAGTTTGCCGTGTGCGTGATTCTTTCCGTATTCTACAGCATTGGTTTGTCGTTAGCGGGTATTCCTTTTGCGTTGGCGATCGGGCTGGTTTCCGGGCTGCTTGCTTTTATCCCCTATGTGGGTCTGATCAGTGGTTTTTGCGCTGCTGCGTTGATGGCTATCTGGACTTTCGGTGTGGATGGTCATTTGCTTGCCGTGCTGGCCGTTTTTACCTTGGTTCACTTGCTGGAGGCGTTTTATCTGGCTCCCAAAGTACTCGGAGAAAAATTGGGCCTGCATCCGCTGGTTATTCTGCTTGCGTTAACCGTTGCTGCCGAACGTTTCGGCTTTTCCGGCTTAATGATTGCCGTACCGGTGACCGCTGCTGCAACGGTGCTGCTGCGCGAAATTGACCGGCGTTACCGGGAAAGCCAAAAAATACCCGCTTCCTGATGCGCCAGCAGCTTCTTGATTTAGAACTGCCACCGCGATTCGCGTACAGCGAATGGGTTCGGCATCACGGTGTCGAAGCGGCGCAGAATCGTCTGGCCTTGTGGCTGGTGCATGGCGGACGCTTGTGGCTGACATCAGAAACACCCTCCGGCAAAACGCATCTGGCGCATCTGCTGGCTGCGGAATATCCGCATCTCGGCCTGATTCGTGTGCAGGCCGATAGCGACAGCCCTGCGACACAGCAGGTGAACGGCTGGCTGGAAATTCTCGGAAACTGTGTCTATTGGTTGATTGATGTGCCTGCCGGTGCGTTGTCGCAGAGCACCGGTATTGCACTGTTTCACCTGCTCGAACGCGCCCGCGAAATGGAGCGTTCTCTAGTGCTCTTCTGGCGATATCAGGATGCTGACGATGCACCTGCGGAGTTTATCACCCGACTGGCGACGCTGGAACGCATCGAGATGCAGCCGCCACATACAGATGCTGATTTAACTGCCGTATTGCAGGCGGTCGCAACATCCCGCCAGTGGCAGGTGGATGATTCAGTGATTCAGCTAATGCTGACGTATCTGCCACGCGATCTGGACACGCTGGTGACGGCGATGCAGCAAATGGAACAGGCCTCGCTGGCCGAACGCAAGCGACTGACCAAACGCTGGGCCAGTCGCCAGATTAGCCGCCTCGGCGACAATATGGCCGGGCAAGGCCAATCAAAGCTTTTCTAATTCTAAATCGTTCTTTTCTTTCTGTGCCGCAAATACTAGGGTTTAGTTGGACAATCATGGACAATTGAACTTCATTAGAGCCACTTGCAAAAGTCTAGGGGAACGAAAATCGCCGCTCACGACTTTTGCAAGTGGCTCATTATTCACTTCTTCAAATGCTGTTCTTCATCGCAAATCATGGGTTGTTCAGAGCTTCCCAAAGTAGTCTGCAAAAGACTCTTTGATAGTCTTCTCGGCAAAAGCAATATTATCATCAGATAATAGTTCAAAAAGCTTACGATTCTTCTTCGATAAGCTTCCATCATTCTGAACACACAGGTTCACCAATAAAGTTAAATCCTTATCAGGCATATCGTGTGCGTCATCAATAATACGCTTGGCTTCATCAAATGCATTTAGGTATTCCAGCTCTTGAGGTAAACGAAGCGTTACAAATTGCTCAATACATTTATAAATAAACTCTGCCTGCTCGGTTGCATCGGCATAACGATATAGCTCTGATGTATCGTTTATCATTTTAACATTGTAATCGCCTGTAACTGTCCAGTCAGAACGTTGAAGAATCGGGGCTGAAAGTTTTTCCAAGGAAGCAATATATTCATCAATGCCCTCAAGCAACTCTGATGAAACAGGAACTTTACCCAATTGATGCAGTATAAAACGATGGATACGCCCATTGCCGTCTGAGAATGGGTGAATGATAATAAATCCATATGCCAATGCGGTAGCTGTTGCTACCGGGTGTCGCTCAAACATGAGAGAGTAGGCTTCAATCCATGAACCCATAAGTGATTCCAAGGCATCAGGGTGAGCACTGATATGGTCTGGCAGAGGCGTAGCATCAGGAAGACGGTTACCTATCCAGCCGTAATCTGTTCGCCAGCCATTATCAGGGTTAGAAACAAGCTGCTTTTGCATCTCAAACAGCTTGGAATCATCAAGGCGTGAACCCATAAAAGCACGAACGGTCTTCATCCAGCGAACTGCACGGTTATCGAATTTTTCTTTCTCAATCTCAAAGCTCTTTTGAGAGTCCCTAGTCAGTAGAAATGCCTCAGCTCTGCCAATCATAGGGTGTCTGGAATAGGCATTGCTCATTTGCTTATGCAGTTCTTTAGCATCAAAAGCTTTCATTGCAGGTGTTTTACGAACCAACCAGCAAAACCCAGGAACGCCCGGCATATTGTTTCGAACCTTATGACGAGGTGAGTTTGTTTTATCTGCGGTGTAGTAGGATGTCTCATTCAGTGCATCAACATATTTGAACTTCGTATTGGAATCAGGAAGGTTCAACTTATTACCAGTTAGCCACTCATAAAAGAACCATGCACGGCGAGTTTGTAAGCCTTGAGGATTCTCAGAAATCCATTGCTCAAGCTCTTCAGTATCACAGGCATTGAATAACGCTTTGAGGATGCCAAGATTCAGATTTTCATGCTTGAGTGCAAAAAGAAGGTGTCCTGCCAAAGCCTCTTCTGGCTGGTACTCTGGCCGGAATGTTCGACTATCGGGACTTTTTGCTCCACCAATCTTTGAAATAGGTTTGGGAGAATCAATATCCAGTTTATAGGTTCTCTTTAGCCACTCATAGCCACAATAATTCATGCTCATATGCAGAACTTTACGCTAAAGAGAATAAAAATACAAAAGCTAACGCCTCGCGCTAAATTACTGCACTTATAAATTAATTTGCTTGGATATTTCAATCTGGGGAATTACCCCATATTTTAGCGTTGGATGGACAATGAGAAATAAACCATTTCCATCTGAATAGAGTGCTGTTTTGTTTCTTGTATCACTATATTTTAATCCCTTTATTTTCAACATATTAAGGGTCTTGAGTTGCAATCCCACTTCGAGTGCGATTTTGAGTTGGAATGAGGTGAATGGTGGTTCTATTTGCCGAAATTACAACTCAAAATCGCGCCGGAGTGGGGAAGAAAATCGCCGCTCACGACTCTTGCAAGTGGCTCTATATATTGCCTCAACATAAAAAATTACGGGATATATTATATGGCAATACGGTCAAGTTTTTATGCGTGAATTGATTACATGTACCGCGACTTAGCCGGAAAATCATGGGCAGTTAGAGACAAGGCGAAAAAAAGCCAGCAACCGCAAGGGTTACTGGCTTTCTCAAGACCTTAAAAGATTAAGGAATATGGTTTACATCATACCGCCCATATATCCTATAACTTACTGATACTGAAAGATATTATTTTACTAAAACTGGACGCGCCCCATAATGCGCCCCACTTTGCCGCTGTATTTCTTACCTGCTAGTGGACAACGGGCAATGGTGGCAGCGTAAAGTATTACTCATAACTCATTATCCGTGGCGGTGATAACAACCACGTTAGCTGCCAGCCCCAGCCGCTTGCGGCATTCTTCAACTGATTCACCTTCTTTGGCGACTACCAAGGGCACGCCTCTGTCCGAAGCTTCCTCCAACTTCACCAATCTATTATTCAATCTCATCGTTTTACCTCCAATGCTTCTATCCGTTTCACTAAATCGTCTGTCTCAACAATTCGCGCAACGCTACCAAGAGCCTGTAGTAGCCGGGCAGCTTCGTCCACGCTTATCATGCCTGCCGCTGTTGCCTGTACCACGCTTGCGGCCTTAGCTGTTAATGTATCACCATGGAGAGGCAATGCCCTAGGCACATCAGTCGGGCGCACGTTCGGTAAGCTTTTGTCCAGCAATATGCGGCAAGCCTGAATATCACCGCCCTGTGCTGCTTTTATGACGGTATCCAATACATCAGGCAGGGCGGCATCAACCTTTGCACGGAATGGTGCTGTCCTTCTGTCTGGCGAACCTTTAGGCCTGCCACCGCCGCTATTGCCTACTGCAAACAGGCCGCGCTTGTCCTTCTGTGGCGGTTTCTTTCTCGTTTTTTTATCTGTCATTTCTTCCTCCGTGGCTTAGGCGCATTGGAT
>QILF01000133.1 GCA_003233235.1 Zetaproteobacteria bacterium | reverse complement strand
TTGCAGCTGGCATTGACCACCACACTGATTTTGTTGCTGCTGGCGTTTCCTTTGGCATATCTGCTGGCTTTTAAATCGTTTAGAGGGCGCACGGTGCTGGAAGTCGTGGTCGCCTTGCCGCTGGTATTGCCGCCGACGGTGCTGGGTTATTTTGTATTGCTGATGATTGCCCCTGATTCCGGT
Source organism: Zetaproteobacteria bacterium (assembly GCA_003233235.1). Lineage (GTDB taxonomy): Bacteria > Pseudomonadota > Zetaproteobacteria > Mariprofundales > Mariprofundaceae > UBA1543. Next base: position 13,513 of record QILF01000133.1, on the reverse strand, counting down.
TTGGGGCGCATGTGGCAGTCTTTGTTTGATAGCTCGCTGGCTTTTTCATTTTCCGGCATGGTGTTTGCCTCTGTGTTGTACAGTCTGCCGTTTGCGGTGCAGCCGATGCAGCAAGCGCTGCGTGCGATTCCCGGCAACTGGCTGGAAATGGCGCGCACGCAAGGTTTGAATCTCAAACAAACATTGTTACAGGTGATGTTGCCTGCGGCCAAGGGTGGTGTGCTGGTGGCGGCGGCGCTTTCGTTTGCGCATACCATGGGTGAATTCGGGGTGGTGTTGATGGTTGGCGGTTCGATTCCGGGCGAAACCAAGGTGGCCAGTATTGCGTTGTTTGAATTCGTTGAAATGCAACAGCAATCCGAGGCATGGGTGCTGGCTTTGATTTTGCTGGCGGTATCGTTTGTCATGTTGTCGCTGGTTTATACGGTGAATCGCAAGGAGCTGAATTTAGGGGTAGTCAGATGAGAAACCTTATTCAAATCAGCGCCCGCTTCGGCGCACTGGATTTGCAGGTCGAGAATGTCCTTTCCGAGGGTATCACCATTGTTTCGGGTGAAAACGGTGCCGGTAAAACGACATTGCTGCGCTGTTTGGCCGGGTTGCAACAAGCGCAGGGACAGATGATTGTGAATGGTCGAATATGGTTGGATAGCGATATTGGATTTGCATTGCCGCCGGAGGCGCGTTGCATCGGCTGTGTGTGGACGGATGCGGCATTATTGCCGTGGCTTAGCGTTGAAAAAAACATCATGCTGGGAGTGGATAAAGAAGTGGCGGTAAAATTAAAGCCTTGGATGAATCGTTTATCGGAACAGCTTGAAATAACTGCGTTAATGCAACGGAATCCACACACGCTTTCTAGTGGTGAAGCGCAACGCATCGCCTTGGCGAGAGCCGTTTACCGGAAGCCTGACGCACTGCTGCTCGACGAACCTTTTTCAGCGCAGGCGCCAGCCGTTCGCCAGCGTTTGCGGGTGGCCCTGAAAACGATTCAGCGTGAATTGAACGTGCCTGTCATCATGGTCAGCCACGATGCCGAAGATGCCAAGATATTGGCCGGTCAGCATTGGCATATGCGCGAGGGTAAACTATTAGCCTCGTTGCCCCGTCATTCCCCTGAAGAGGGGAATCCGGAAGTGTTAACAAAGGTGGCAAACGATGAATGAGACTTCAAATCCATTAACCCATTTTGATGCCGAAGGACGGGCGCGCATGGTCGATGTATCGGCCAAGGACGAAAGCACGCGCATTGCGATTGCCAGCGGCGAGATTCACATGCAGGCCGATACGTTGGCGCATATCCGGCAGGGGAAACTAAAGAAGGGCGATGTGCTGGCGGTGGCCGATGTGGCGGCAGTGATGGGCGCGAAAAAAACCCCTGATTTGATTCCGATGTGCCATCCCTTGATGCTTTCCGGCATTGATGTGTCATTTTCCGGGCTTGCAGATGATTGCGGTTTGAAGGTCGTGGTATCGGTCAAATGCAACGGCAAAACCGGCGTGGAAATGGAAGCGCTTACCGCAGTTAGCACGGCATTGTTGACCATTTACGATATGTGTAAGGCTGTGGATAAAGGTATGACCCTGACCAATATCTGCTTGCAAGAAAAAACAGGTGGTAAATCGGGCGATTTCAAGCGTTCATCTTGATGGCTGGAAATTTTCCGAGTGAGCTTTTTTGTTGAACGGCCAGGGCGGGAAATGATTGAGCTTGCAGGCTTGATTCTTCAAAACTAATCACTATTATTCAATATAAATCATATTGAATCGGAGGTATGAAGTGGCAAATGTTGCAAGTAAGGTGCTTACCGCGCATATACCGCTGACGTTAGCCGAAAAAGTCGATAAAATAGCAGTACGACTGGAGCGATCACGCGGCTGGATTATGAAGCAGGCTTTGGCCGATTGGGTCAATCAGGAAGAGGTGCGCAATCGTTTAACGCAAGAAGCCTTGTCCGATGTGGATGCAGAAAAATTTATTGACCATCAGGAAGTTCAGGCATGGGCCGATAGTTTAAGTACTGATAGCCCCTTGTCGCCCCCGCATTCATGAAGTTGAAATGGACGAGCAAAGCTTTGTCCGATCTGGTGCGGCTGTACGAATTTCTCGCCCCCGTAAATCAGCAGGCGGCAGCGCATACCGTGCAAATGCTGACCGCAGCCCCAAAGAATCTATTGCTGAATCCGCATATGGGTGAACAATTACCCGGCTTTGAACTACGCGACGTGCGACGCATTATCGTTAGCCAATACGAAATGCGCTACGAAATACAGGCATCAACAGTTTATATTTTGCGACTATGGCATACGCGCGAGGGGCGATGATTATGTCTTGGTCGTGCACGGTTATGGATACCCATGGTGTTAAACGACTGTGGTAGATTGTCTCGTTTGACTTACTTCCTCAAACAAAAGTAACTACAAATGTAATTACTTTTAAAAGGTGTGTGTGTAGTGGATTGATGTTGTCAGACGATTTCGATGCGCCGCTAGAGAATTTCTGAAACTTGTGCTTTTAATCAAGGGGCATATACTTGCTTATATATGTGTTTAAGCGAGGTGCATCATGGGGCAAGTCACCATATACATTGATGATAAAACCGAAGCGGATATGAATGCGGCGGTGAAGGCATCGGGCGTATCCAAAAGCAAATGGGTAGCGCGCGTGATTCGCGAAAAAGCCGGGGCGGAATGGCCGCAAGAAGTGAAAAAACTGGCTGGAGAATGGCAAGACTTTCCTACGGTAGAAGAAATCCGCCAAACATCCGTTGAAGATACACAGCGCGAATCTCTCTGATGTATCTGTTAGATACCAATACGCTTATCTATTATTTCAAAGGCATGGGTCATGTAGCAGAGCGATTATTGCAGACACCACCGCGTGAGATTGCCATACCGTCTATTGTGCTATTCGAATTGGAAGCTGGCTTGGCAAAATCGCAGGATGCAAGCAAGCGACGCAAGCAGTTGGATGATTTTATTGCTTTGATCACAGTGTTGCCGATGGGTATAGAAGAAGCAAAAGCCGCAGCAAATATTCGCGCAACATTGGAGTCCAAAGGTACGCCGATTGGCGCAATGGATACCTTGATTGCAGGTGTCGCTTTGGCAAATCAAGGCACATTGGTTACGCACAACAACAAAGAGTTTTCAAAGGTGCGAGGATTAAGTATTGAGGATTGGTTTTGATTCGGTTAAAAAAGAAAGGGAGCAGGATGTTGGCATGGTAAGATTATTGCGAGTTGAATTACGATGAGCCAGTTGATCAAGATGGATCGGATAAATGCGCGAAACAAGTCCCGACCGCTTACCGGACCCTTATGTTGTCAGAATTCTTGGGAATTTGGAAGAAAAATGTATGATTGCAAGAGCAGGCTCTAAGGTGCGAACGCCAGTTTTGCTAAATTCAGTTATAAATGGGTGGATTACCCACTCAATTCGATAGCGTAAGGACAATATTATGAGTGGAATAATTCAAAAAAAAATAGATGAAGTAAAAAGTATCGTTCCAGAAACTATGAGCCTATCGAATGATTTTATTTTTGGAATTGTTGCCTATAAGTATTTCTTTAATGATGGACGCTTTGATAAATCCGATTTCAAAAATTCCTATGTTGATGGGCCAAATGATGGTGGTATTGACTTAATTGCTGTAGAAGAAAATGATCTAGATAAAAGCTTAGTCCTTATTCAATCAAAAAACATCCAAGATGTTAACTCTAAAGATGTCATCAAAGATATTTTTACTAAAATGGCTCAAACTGTAGAGGATTTTAAAAATGAAAAAATTGGAAATTATAATGAAAGGCTGAGAAGGATTTACCGAGAAAAATATGACGATGCTAGTGATGATGCCAATTTCAGTATAAAGCTTTCTTTATTCTTAGGTTTTGACAAGTCACAGGATTACAAAGACAAAATCCAGGAACATTTAAATAAGGTGGAGTCACTTCAAGATTTTGAAATCTCGATTTTCTACGAGAAAGAAATTATTCAACAAATAGAAAGTTTTGAAGAAGACCAACGTTTTGTTCCTTACGGTAAAGTAGACATATTTAAAGATCACGGAACCATAAGCAATGGCAATAATGGCCTGCTTGTAAATATATCAGCAGTTTCTCTCCGAGAACTCTATGATAGATATAAAGATGAAGGATTGTTTGAACAGAATTTCAGGTATTTCATCAGAAATAAAAAAATAGATGATCAAATAAATGAATCATTAAAAAGAAAAAGGGACAGGTTTTGGTTTTTAAATAACGGAATCATCATCGGTTGTAAGAATTACGCCCTAGATGGGGATAATATAAAATTGACCGATTTTTCAATAGTCAATGGATGTCAAACAACAACAATTATTGGAAAGTACAAGGGGGCTAATGATAATTTTGATTTTCCAATTCCATGCAAGATTGTAAAACCTGACAAGGAAGGTGATGAGTATTTTAATCATTTTATTTCGGAAATAGCTGAAGCCTCTAATTCGCAAAAGCCAATATCAGATAGAGACCTTAAATCTAACTTGGTTGAACAAAGAAATCTTCAGAAAATGCTTCAACAAGATGAACCAAAAATTTACCTTGAAATAAAACGAGGCGAAGGGATACTCAAAAAAAGGAATCTTGAAAATTGGCAAAAAGTAAAAAATGACCAACTCGGTCAGTTGATATTAGCATGTTGTCTTCAACAACCGGGAACGGCTAGAAGTGCAAAGAAGAAAATTTTTTCTGACAAGGCAACATATAATCGGATTTTCAAAAGAACTCAAAATAAAGCACTGATTGTTGATATTCTCAAATTATCGGATATTTATGATCAATATGTGTCCAATTCAAATTTGGATGAAACCAATTCGAACGTATCTAAAAACGGGAAGTTTTCGATACTTGCAATAATATGTTTTCTTATTAAGAATAAAAGAAAGCTTGTGGATATTACCCAAGACCGTCCAGAATGGGTCTTAGATGTATGTGCTGATAATCTTGATGGAGAACTGTTGAGTCCAAAGTGTCCTGATGATTTTGAGAAAATTCTAAATTCCATTTTCAACCAAATAATTAGAACTCTTACTGTGCTTTTCTTATCTAGAGATAAGCTTGAAACGTCTGTAACTAATTTCTTTAAGACAGATAAAAAGTATTATTCTACTATTCTTGAACGAATAAAAACCGAATACTTATCAGATGACTATGAATACGAACGTTTATCTGAGAAATTTGATTTGATCTTTAAATAAATACAGTTGAAAACTCTAGTGCTGTAGCGGTTTCAGACATGATTAAAATACTCTTTTTTGGTTCGATTGCCGACAGATTGGTAAAACGGGAATGCTCGCTACCTGTCGAAATCGACATGACGTTTGCCGATGTGCTCGATGCCATCGCTTGCGCTGATTTTAGGCCGGTATTGGTCGCCGTGAATCAAAATCAGGTGAATGATAAAGGAAAAGGGGACGCTTCCTTTTATCTCGGGGAAGGAGAGAAAAGTTAATGCAATCACTTGATTTAAGACCCTTACAAAAGGCATTGGACAGCCTTTTCTTTGCCATTGAACGTACGGAGCGCGAGAAGCATGACTGAGCAGAAAAACAAGCTTGTTATTTTTCAGAGCCAAGAAATCCGTAGGGTTTGGCATCAGGATGAATGGTATTACTCGGTGGTTGATGTATGCGGTGCATTAACGCAAAGCCCTGATGCAGGGGCATATTGGCGCAAGTTGAAGCAGCGGTTAAATCAAGAGGGAAGTGAAGTCGTGACAATTTGTCACGGGTTGAAATTGGTAGCACCTGATGGAAAAAGCCGGGTGACAGACTGTGCGAATGCCGAAGGGATGTTTAGGATTATTCAGTCCGTCCCATCGCCGAAAGCAGAACCTTTCAAACGTTGGTTGGCAAAGGTTGGTGCGGAAAGAATCCAAGAAATTGAGAATCCAGAGCTTGCTCAAGAGCGTATGAAGGCAATTTACGAGCAAAAAGGCTATCCCTCTGATTGGATTGACAAGCGTTTGCGCGGTATGGCGATTCGTCAGAATTTGACCGATGAATGGAAAGAACGCGGCATTCAGGAGCACCGGGACTTTGCTATTCTAACGGCGGAAATTTCCAAAGCGACATTTGGGGTGACCCCGAGTGAATACAAAAAGATGAAACAGTTACCTGAAAAATCAAATGCCAATTTGCGTGATCACATGGATGATTTGGAACTTATTTTTACTATGCTTGGCGAACGCATGACGACTGAAATTTCAAAAGAAGAACAGCCAGATGATTTTGATGCAAGCAAAGCTGTTGCTAAGCGTGGTGGTCATGTCGCGGGCAATGCCAGAAAAGACGCGGAGAAAGAACTGGGCAGAAGTGTGGTTTCCAAGCGTAATTATTTAGAGTTAGATACCAAGGAAACCATGAAAAAGAGTCGTGAAGATGATTAAACTTCTCTTTTTTGGTGCGCTCGCTGATAAAGTCGGCAAGCAAAGCATGCAAGCAGAAGCGGGGCAACGTTTGCAGGATTTGATTGTGGCGGTGGGCTGTGCGGATATGCAGCCGCTATTGGTGGCAGTGAATCAAGAGCAGGTACATGATTTGGCTTATATTGTGAAAGACGGTGATGAAGTGGCGCTGATGCCGCCGTTTGCAGGTGGTTAGATGAATAATACCGTTCGCATTCAGCAGGAAGATTTTTCGCTGCAAGCCGAAGTGGATGCGCTGCGTGCGGTTTCCAAACGTATCGGCGGCATTGCCACGTTTCTCGGTTGTGCGCGTGATTTTTCCGAAGGGCGCGATGTGTTTTCAATTCATTTCGAGCAATATGCAGGCATGGCCGAATCTGCGATGCAGGCCTTGCATGATGAAGCGATGGCAAAGTTCGATATTCTGGCGGTGCGCATGCTGCATCGGGTGACAACAGTGCATGCAGGCGAGAAGATTGTGCTGATTGTGGTTGGTGCAGAGCATCGGAAACCTGCGTTTGAAGCTTGTGAATGGTTGATTGATGAATTGAAAAAACGTGTGCCGATTTGGAAGAAGGAAACGACACCTAATGGTGATAGCTGGGTTATACAGCACCCATGAGTGTTCCTGTATTAGCCATTGTCGGTTTTTCCAATTCAGGTAAAACAACCCTGATGGAAAAGTTGATTGCCGTATTTACGGCAAAAGGCTTACACGTTTGCACGATTAAACATTCGCACCACCAGCCGGAAATGGATACGCCGGGCAAAGACAGTTGGCGGCATAAACATGCAGGGGCGAAAGGTTCGCTACTGGCGGGGCCGGAGCAGCTATTGATGGTGGCTGATGTGCAAATCCCTTCATCACCGCAAGAAATGGCAGAAAAATATTTTCCCGATGCTGATTTGGTGCTGGTGGAAGGTTATGCATCCATGCCGTGTGCCAAAATTGAAGTGGTGCGTGCATTGTGTTCCTCGGATTTGCGCTGTAAGCCTTCCGAATTGCTTGCCGTGGCAACGGATATCAATGATTTGGATGTTGTCGTACCCAAGCTGAATTTGAATGGTGTTGAGCAAGTGGCGGCATTTATAATGGATTGGTTAGCTTCTACCCATCATGTCTAATGTTTCTTTCCCGCCATTCCCGTGAAAACGGGAATCCATAACGCATGCCAGTGAGCAGGCAACCCTGCACTTACATCCTCGCCAGCAAGCGAAACGGCACATTATATATCGGCGTAACCAGCAACCTTGTTCAACGGGTATGGCAGCATAAAAACGATTTGGTTAAGGGTTTTACGGAGAAGTATAAGGTATTACGCTTGTGTATTATGAACTGCATGAAAGCATGGATGCGGCAATCACGTGTGAAAAACAATTGAAAAAGCGGAATCGTCAATGGAAGCTTGATTTGATTGAAAAAGAAAATCTGAATTGGCGGGACTTGCGGGATAGTATTCAATGAATGTAGAGGGTGATATGGATTCCCGCTTTCGCGGGAATGACGGGTTGGTTGCCGATTGTACGGCGGTGATTCTTGCCGGTGGCGAGTCACGACGCATGGGAAAAGACAAGGCACAAGTCGAATTTCAGGGCGAAACGCTGCTCAATCGCGCCATCGCCAATCTGAGGCCGCTATTTGGTGAGATTGTACTCAGCGTGCGCAGCCCTTTACCTGTCGATTTTCCGCAAGTGATTGATGTCGGCGAGGGTCGCGGTCCGATGACGGGTCTTGCCGCCGCACTGGAATCTGTCCGCACGGATTGGCTGTTCGCTATCGGCGTGGATATGCCGTTCGTCGTACCCGAACTGGTGCAGCACATGGCCGAACAGCGCAGCGGCCACGATGCCGTATTGGCCGAAATCAGCGGGTGTGTGCAGCCGATGCCCGCTTTTTACGCCAAAAAAACGTGTTTACCCGCCATGCAGACCCGTATCAAACAAGGTCGCCGCAGCTTGATTCGACTGATTCCGTCGTTGAATACTGTGCTTTTGACTGAGTATGATCTGCACCTGTTCGATCCCGACCTGCGCAGCTTCACCGATTTCGATACACCCGAGGATTTAATGCATGGTGAATCCGCCAGTCTTAAGAGCCACTTGCAAGATTCGTGAGCGGGATTGCAACTCATTCACCCATACTCTTGCAAGTGGCTCTAGAATCAGAGGTTTTTATCAACGTTCACTTCTATCTCTTTAACCGGCACATTTTATGGTTGGCCATTACGCTGATAGAATGCATAGATATAGGGGCGAGGATCACCCAATGGATTGATGAATGTGTAATCTTCATATTTGATAAGTTCGAAATCTTTACCCATGCGTTCTGTTATTTCTTCGACAGAATATCGATGAAGTTCAAGGCCCGCACACTTAGGCGCACCTATGGTCGAAAACTCTGCCAGCAGGACATATCCTCTCGGACGTACGCTTGAACGCAAGTTGTCGAAGTAGTTTTGAATATCTGCCTCTTCGAGTAAAAAGTGGAGGACAGCCCGATCAATCCAGACATCCACTTGGGGTGTATCATCAGGCAAAGGTTTGGACATATCATGGTGAAGCCATTGCAATCTTTCGCTATTTCCTATTCTTCTTTTCAATCTATTTAGCGCTTCATCACTAATGTCATTCAGAATAAGTTCATACTCTCTTGCCAACAGTTCATCGACAAGAAGAGATGTTCCAGCACCCGGCAGAAATACGCTAGTGCGTTCATTTTGTGGAATGAGGTCAAGGAATTTTAATGTTTGAGATGTATCACTTTCGTACCAGCCGAGTTCAGGATCAGCCTTGGTAGAAAAAATCGCATCCCAATGTTGGTTTGTCATGATCCTGCTCTCCTTCTGGCTAACGATTTTCTTTGCCGCAATTTAAATACCCTGTATCAGGGCATATGTCAAATGATGCGGTTGCAAGTTTATTTTGCATGCAGTATAGTAGCTAATGAAAGATAGTGTATTGCGTGTCGCTTTTGGCATGGGTTTACTGGTCATACGCAAAAAATGCAACTTTGTGACCTTCGTCACATCGAAGAAGAATGAAGCGGGTAATATTCTGCAGTACTAGGAGCCTGTCGGACTTAGGATAATCGTAGCGAACAGGTGGGGGAACGCGTCAAAAACAGCATGATTTTGAGGCGCATAGTGGTAACGATGCAACGATAAATCCGGATATTTTAGGCCGTTATCCCTGCCGCGCAGTAGATTTCTCATAAGTCCGACAGGCTTCTGGATAGAAAAACCGGATGCTAAAAAGGTAAACGCACACATTATGTCGTCAAAAGGAGGTTGAAAATGGCTAAGATAATTAAATCAATCTCCGTGATGGTCTTTGGTAGTGTCGTCTGGATGTTTTTCACGATTGCGTTGCCGATGCATCAGATGCAGGACTTAACGGTTGGTTTTGTAATTGGTCAAGCTTATGCCGATGACAGCCATGATTCTGAAGCCGATGACAGTAATGATTCTGAAGCCGATGACAGCCATGATTCTGAAGCCGATGACAGCCATGATTCTGAAGCCGCTGACAGCAATGACTCCGAAGCCGCTGACAGCAATGACTCCGACGATATTGACTTTAGCAGCGCAACGCTTGTTTGTATAAGCAGTTCGGTGGTATTGACTACATTTGTTAATGACGATGATTTAACTACGACGGTCCAGTCTCTGCCCGGTTGTACTGTGTTTGGTGCTCCTACGGCAGCGGGTGTGTGGGTTCCGTTCGTTGCTATCAATTCAACCACATCCGGAGGCACTGTTTCCCTGATTAGCCAAACGGCCTCCGCCTACTTCAATTTGCTGGCTTCAGGAACATCCGGCTTGACCGGCACACCGGCGGACAGCATGATGATGGCTTATCGAGAAATTCGCGGTCAATAACAATAAGAGGGTTCTATTTCAGCTTCTAGAATAGAAGGCTACAAGTTAGAAAAGAAACAATGGCGTTTCATAAACAGGGGACTGTTTTTTTTCTTGGAAAGAACAAACGGGGGTTAACATCATGAAATGGATATTAGCAGTTGTGATGACTGTATTTTTTATGTCAGGCAGCGAGGCATTTGCACACAGCACCAGTTCCGCTCTGGTCTGCACGAAGCTGAGTACTCTGGAACATGGGCTGACCAGAAGCGTTGTGCATCCGTGCACGACCTTTGACGGATCAGCCGGTACATGGGCTTATCCCGGTGCAGATGAGCTTAAAGATCCGGATGAGCAGCCTGCGCCGGCAGCCAGTGTTGCCAAAGGATCGCGGGGTATGACTACCCAGTAGTTTCGCACAATCGCCTTGGTGGAACGGCGGATTGTATTTTAGTGTCTAAACACATGCTTGAACCTTGACAATATTCCTTTATATAAGGTAGCTTACATCACTATGTGACAGTAGCACTTAAACACTTTGTCACAGCGATGCTAAACAAGAGGTGAAAGTTGGGTCTGTTTTCACGCAATTCCGATGCGATGATGGCTGTGGATATCAGTTCCGCATCCGTCAAACTTGTCGAACTGGGCAAGACACGTAGCGGCTATCAGTTGAAAGCGATGGCCGTTGCGCCCTTACCGCGCGATGTCATTGTTGAGAATGAAATTATTGATTCAACGACGGTTAGCCGGACGTTGAAGGATGTCATCGAAATCGCCAGACCGGAAAGTAAGAATGTTGTTTTCTCGGTGTCGGGCAATGCCTTGATTATCAAAACTGTAGCTATGCCGATGATGAGTGAATTGGAGCTTGAAGCGCAGATTCAATTCGAAGCGGATGAGCATGTTCCTTACGATATGGCGGATGTGTATCTGGATTTCCAGATACTCGGCCCGAGTGAAGACGGCGCTGAAATGGATGTGGTTCTTGTTGCCTGCAAACGCGACGTGATCAATGCCTATCAGCAGGTGATTCAGGAGGCGGGGTTGACTGCAAAATGCGTCGATTGCGCTGTATTTGCGGTGGAGAATGCAGCGGCAGCCCTAGCTGATGAACGATACGGTACACTTGCCGGAAATGGCGAGGATGAGCCGGAAGTCCATGTGCACGCGCTGGCTAATATCGGCGCTAATTTAATCAATATGAACATATTGCATGACGACAATATGGCTTTTGTTCGCGACCAGTTTTTCGGTGGCAACCAACTGACACAGGAGATTCAGGACGCGCATGGCGTAGGCTTTCAAGTTGCCGAGCAGATGAAATTGGAAAACTTTTCAGGTGTTGATGTCGTTGCTGTTGATAATTATTTTAATTTACTGGGTGATGAACTGATACGCACGCTTGATTTTTATGCGGTTAAACACGCCGATTTTCCGGTACAGAAGATTTTCTTGAGCGGTGGCGGGGCGCTTGTTCCGGGAACGGCGGCACAGATTGAGGAAAGGCTCGGTATTGAAACAAAAATATTGAATCCCTTTTCCAGAATAAAAGCAGAGAGCCATCAATTCGATGCTGATTACATTCAGCACATTGGTCCGATGATGATGGTTCCTGTCGGCCTTGCATTGCGGAGTTTCGATCAGTGATTCGCATTAACCTTCTGCCCTACCGCGACGAACGCAGGCAGCGACAAATCCTGCATTATATTGGCGTGGCTGCGCTGGCGATTGTTGTGGTTGCAGGGCTGATTTTAAGCACCTATTCGTATGGTTCGATGCAATTGGGCGATGCTCAGCAACGATTGCAGGCCTTGCAGGATAGAAACAGTGTGATTCGAAATAAGATTGGCGAATTGAGTAAATTCAAAGAAGTGCAGGCGGAGGTTGAGAAAAAACTGGATCTGGTGACTGAGTTACAGCAAGGCCGGTTCCAGAGTCTGAGCACACTGTTGGAACTCTCTTCTGCTATTCCGAAAAATGTGTGGTTAACACAGGTCAGGACTTCATCGGGGCGTGTTGATTTGAGTGGATTGGGCGAAAGCAATCGTGCGGTTGCTAAATTTATGCGCTCGCTGGAAGATAAAAAAGCCTTTGCAGGCGTGAATTTAAAGTTGATTAAGCGGCAACGCGTCAATGGCGTGCCGCTGCGTAGTTTTTCACTGACCATGAAGCGTGTTATTGTTCCGGAAGACAGAAAAGTAGCGGATAAACAGAAAAATGCAGTCGGGAATAAGGCGACATGAAGATAGATTTGTCGCACTTAAATGCCTTGCGGCCAATACTCGCAGTACCGGTATGGCAATGTATCGCCGGTCTTACGCTGCTAGTGTTACTGCTGATCGCCGGGTACGGGGTTTATTTCTGGATGCCGATGCAGGATGCCATTACCAATGCTGAAAGAGATATTGGCAATCAGCAGCGGATATATCAACGAAATCTACGCACAGCTAACGATTTGCCGCGTAAAAGACGCCAATTCGAAGCCCTGAAAGAAGAATTGGAAATGGCGCGAACGATGCTGCCTGAAAAATCGCAGATACCCGACCTTCTTGAAGGTGTGAGTCAGGCTGGCAGACAGGCAGGGCTTGAATTTGAAACGTTTCAGCCGTTGCCTGAAATAAAAAAGGAATTGCACGCCGAGGTTCCGGTTGCGTTAACGATGACGGGTAGTTTCTTACAGGTGGCGTTTTTTCTGCGTACTGTCGGTGAAATGCCGCGCATTGTGGATGTGAAGAACCTCAGTTTTTCAGGTGGAAGCGGCTCGCAGCGATTGACTGTTTCGGGAAAGGCGGTGACCTATCGTTTGTTGGACGAGAATAACACAAAAGCCAAGGCCGGCAGGTAGTATTAGATATGCCGGGAGGTGAATGATGGATACTAGATGCAAACTGTTGCAGAATTCTCCGGTGATTTTTCAGTCATTTTGCCGCTTGTTGATGCTAAGCCTGATAGCACTGCTGATATCGCCTGCCAGTTCTTTTGCCGCCCGTATTACTGCGATTTCACTTGAAAAATCAGCACAGGGTGATGTGCTGCATATCCAAGCTGACGGAGAACTGGATTACCAGTCATTTGATTTGAATTCACCACCACGACTGGTGTTGAATTTTCCCAATGCATCCGTCAGAAAAAGTGTAGCCGCTATCAGAAGTGCTAAATCAGGAGTCAGGAATGTTGCTGTTTCCGCCTCTAAATCAGGGGTCCGGCTT
>QILF01000032.1 GCA_003233235.1 Zetaproteobacteria bacterium | reverse complement strand
GCCATTGGTCTCCAAACTGCGCGAGAACAACAAGCTGGTCATCGGTGTCGGTGTTAAACAGTCCACCTCCGATCTGCTCACCTCCAATTGCGACGAATTTATTTACTACGATGATCTTGTACGTGATTCGGAAAAACAGGGGAAATCGCGTCGCCGCCGTTCATCCGGCAAAGCCAAAGCAAAAGCAGCGGGCAAGAGTGATGCTGCGACTGATGAGGCAGCCTTGCAGCAGGATGGCATTGATCATGTCATGGAAACGGTGGAAGACCTGTTCAAGGAACGCGGCGAGGAAGACAAAGTCTGGGGATCAATGGTCAAGCAGACCCTGAAACGCCGCAAACCGGGTTTCTCCGAGGGTTATCATGGTTTTAACAGCTTCGGTCAGATGCTCGAAGAAGCCGAAAAGCGTGGCTTGCTCACCCTCGAAAAAGATGAAAAATCCGGCGGTTACATCATCAAAGGTTTTTCACACGAGGAATAAACCCGCGTTTTCGTTTCAGGAAACAAGCCCCTGTTTCTATTTCATTTCCAGAGCAGTCTTGCAGGGTGTTTTATCGGCGATTACGCGTTTCACCAGACTTTCACCGAGTAGGGAAAGGCCGCCGGTCGCAACAGCGCCTACGGTGCGGGCAGCGACCATGCCGGTTTTGACGGCATCCACGGCAATACCCGGTTTGCCCAGCGTGCCGCCAAGCTTCACCACATTGACCAGATTCGCGACATCCAGACCCAGACCCTCACGCGGTTCTGTGCTGATATGCAAATTGATGCGCTCGTTCTGCAAATTAATCTCGCCCTCGCTGAGCATATTCATGCGCGCCGTCTCGAATGCGATACCGCGTTCGGAATGCATGATGCCGTCCGTAATACGGAAATTTACTACACCGCAATGCAATTCGCTGTAGTCCTGTTTATCGGAAAAGGGGTTGATGCGGTCGAACAGGCTGACCAGCACATCGCCGCCAAGCAGCCCCATGGCCTGCGACTTGAGACGTCCCTCGCCAAATTGAAGCAACATACGCCCGTTGGCATGCGCCAGTATTTCAGCAACAGAGATACCGCTGCCCTTCAGGCTTATATCCATATTTAGCGGCGCGCCCTCAATCAGCGCATTTTTACCTTCGGCAGGCGGCAATAATTCACCCGGTTTGATGCCACGGGCCTTCAGACTGAGTGTAAAATCGGGCACGGGTTTATTTGCTTGTATATTTAATTTCCCCTCCACCTTGCCATCGCTGAACAGGGCGGTGAACGGCATCTGAAGCTGGCCTTTGTGCAGAGAAATATCCGTCTGCACATCAGATAACGCTAGGTCGGGCAAACGCAAATATTTTGCCGTGTAAGCTAGCTGCATATCAAGTGTATTTAGCACAGACGTAGCCAACGGCTCAGCAGGCAGGATACGTTGTTTCTGCGGTGCAACCGGCGTTTTTTTCACTTTCGGCAACAGACGAACGACATCGAAGCTTGCAGATGTCAATTCGCCTTCCAAACGTGGTCGCACCTTTTCCAGACGCAGCAGTAAATGGCCACTGACATCGCTATCGGCGAGCTTTGCGTTGATGTTTGTGAACAGCAAGACATTTCCGGCATCCTTTAATCGCAGCTTGAAATGTAGAGGAAAATCGCGCCCGACAGCAACGCCAAAAATCTTGGCAGGAGCCGCGATACCCTTGCTGTCCACGGCGAGATTGAGCGCCAGCCCTTTGCCGTCCAGCGGCTGAGCCACCGTTCCCGCCAATACGAATTTCGTATCGGCAAAGTTGATATTCATGGTCAGTTCGGTTTCCGCATTGGCAAACAGACTGCCCGGCGAATCGACGCTGCCCTGCACATCTAATTTTGTCTCTTTGTATCGTCCGTTACCGCGAAATTTCAACAGCGCATCATGCGCCTTACCCTGCTGCCACAGCGCCAGTTCGGCTAGTTTTAGCGTGGTTTCCTGCCCGGAAATCGCATTGCGATAAGTCAGTTTTGCAGCGCGAATGAACAAACGATGCACTTCCGGCAGCAAAATAACGCTCTGGAAAGGTGAATTATCAGAATTTTCAACAGCAGAAGCCGCCGTACCGGAAAAATGCCAGTTATTGCCGCCTGCGGGCAGGGTTTCAAGCAAAATATCCGGGCGAATGAGCACCACGCGATCGACATGTAAATGCCCCGAAAGCAGTGGCAGCAAGCTGATTTCCAGCTCTGCACGCTCAACATCAAGCATCGAAGCGCGACTGCCACCCGCCGCATTGCTCAGATGCAGGCCGGAAACAATCAGTGACGGATGCAGCGAAATCTTCAACTGCAAATCTCCGTCGATGCGCAGGCTGCGCCCTGTCTGTTCCAGAACCGCCGTCTGTAATATTGGTTTGTAGCTGTTGAAATCGAGATTTTTGAGATAAAACACCAGTCCGCTAGCCGCTAGTGTCAAAATCAGCAGCAGAATACCGCCAAAAATACTCGCCCGCTTCATGCCGCGCGTCAGAGCCTTATGCATCACGATCCATAAATCAGCACCCATGAGCCACTTGCAAAAGTCGTGAGCGGCGATTTTCGTCCCCACTCCGGCGCGATTTTGAGTTGTAATTTCGGCAAATGGAACCACCATTCAGCTCATTCCAACTCAAAATCGCACTCGAAGTGGGATTGCAACTCATCCACCCAGACTTTTGCAAGTGGCTCCCATAAGCATGCGTATGAAAGCACAAGCCAAATGCATCAATCCCGTTCGTTTTTGTCCAGGTTCTAATCAATTTTCGCGAGCAGCATGCAATCCGGCGGAAGGAGTCTGATACAACGTCTTGTGACCGCGCCTCATGGTTTCGATGGCTCTGTCGGCGGTGTATCCCGTATCATTTTTGGCGCCAGATAGGCGAGTTGGCTCATGCCCATCAGGCCGACCAGTTCGACCGGAACCTGCCATAATGCGCCGTCCAGAATGCTTTTTGTGACAAACATTCCCAGTGTGATGATGGTCCAAAAGAGCATTTGGGCCCTTACCAGTGCGAGCGAGTTTGAAGCATCGTCGCTAATCAGGTCATACCAGTGCGGTTCCGTCATTCTTTTTTTAATGGCGGGTTGTTTTGTCGTTTCTTTTTGCGTATCACCCTTTATCCGGGATTTGGCGTGACTAATGGTGGTGGTGGCCAGCGATGCTCCCATCAGCCCAAGCAGTGTGCCCGGAATGGCTGGAACATCAAAGCGAGTCAAGCCGAAAGTCTCGACAATCCCGCCGATTGCGATAGTCCACAGTGCCATCTGGGTGCGCGACAGCGAAAGTCTGCCTGTGCTATCGCATAACAGGTAAATGGCACGTCCATGCACTTTCATTGACATGAATCCGAGCAGAAAAATCAACACGACTATTGTACCTGCCGCCCACAGATATGATCCGGTTGCGTTGGCAAGATAAACCTCTTTTTCACCAAAAGCATTGTCATAGTCAAGGCACTTCGCATGGTCGGCGGCGCTTTTTTTAGTGCACCAGACCAGTTCGGGAAGCACTCTGGTTGCTGTTTTATAATAAGGAATCGAATATCCTTCAAGATTGAACAGCAACATGGTGCCGTATTGTTGAATCGTAGTATCCTGAACAGGTTTTTCCCATGTATGATGGTTGTCTTGCGCAATCGGTTGCGGTTTTCCCTCCAATCCTATGGTTATCTTTTTTGTTGAGGTGGCATTTTTCACCATGTCTTTATTTGTCTGTTTTGCATCCGGAGCCATCGGAGCGGCAGAAGTGTGAAGTTTCAAATAGATATCTTTCGAGGCAATACCCTCGAAGCTTTTGTTGATGTAAATCCGAATGATGTGGCTTTTGAGCTGCCCGTCGGGCATGTATATTTCAGTTGTGTTTTCGCTTTCACCAGCGCAACTGGAAGATATTGGCAACAGCATAAAGCATATTGCCAACAACAAAGCGGATGTCACCGTTTTGATGCCCGATATATGTTTGGCGGACATCTCTAAATGGATTCCTGTTTCGCGCATATTCCCTCTCCTGAGTGAGTAGCTGCCGCTATAGTGATACAATCGACCATATCTCGCAAACAGTGAATTTACGGTTAGCTGATTCATATGTACCCGTGATCGCCGAGATTAAACAGATGTGAGGTAAGCGTATTTAGAGCCACTTGCAAAAATTGTGAGCGGCGATTTACTTTCCCACTCCGGCGCGATTTCATTTGGAATTTCGGCAAATGGAAGCACCATTCACCTCATTTCAACTCAAAATCGCACTCGAAGCGGGATTGCAACTCATCCACCCAGACTTTTGCAAGTGGCTCTTTATATATCCATAGCTTTCCAGCACGGGAATGTTTTTGCATGTCCATTGTCCACTATCTTTTCTCTGTATTCTTCGTTTCTTCGTGTTTCTTTGCTTACAAAACATCTGTATTGCATAAGGGTTTATTGTAGTAAAAATCAAAACCATGTAACGAAAAGGGGCTAATTTGTTTGCACTTCTGTAATACCGGACTAGAATAGTCCTACTTATGAACCACTTGCAAAAGTCGTGAGCGGTGATTTTCGTCCCCGCTGCGGCGCGATTTCAACTCATCCACCCAGACTTTTGCAAGTGGCTCTTATGAAAGGATTATCAATATGTTTCGCATTACACGACTGACCGATTACGGCGTTCTGCTGATGACCGATCTGGCGCAAGCCGGAGAAAATGTGCACAACGCTGCCGAACTTGCCGAGCGTTCGCGCCTGCCTGCACCGACAGTCAGCAAGATTTTGCAGGTGTTGTTACGCGAAGGCTTGCTCACTTCGGTGCGCGGCGCTGGCGGTGGTTACCATCTGACCCGCGAAGCCAGTGAAATTTCGGTGCGTGATATTATCGTAGCGCTGGAAGGACCGATTGCGTTAACTGAATGCAATCTCGAACATGGCCAATGCGAGCAGGAAGAGCATTGCGCCACACGAAGCAACTGGAAAATCATCAATCAGGCGGTGCGCCTCGCGCTCGATGGTATCACGCTGGCCGATATGGTTGCGCCGGGTTTTACACCCGTGTTGCACATGGAAAAACGCTATGCCGATGCACGACTGCCGATCACACAGAGTCGGTAAGATGAAAAAAATCGGGATAAGAGAAAACTAATATGAGCGAAAACACGCAAGTTGAAGATCTGGTCGGCAAGCAATACGAAGCCGGGTTTGTTACCGACATTGAACAGGAAACCCTGCCGCCCGGCCTGAATGAAGACGTGATTCGCCACATTTCGGCCAAAAAAGACGAGCCGGAATGGCTGCTTGATTGGCGACTGGCAGCTTTTGAGCACTGGAAAACGATGTCTGAACCGAACTGGGCACATGTGAAGTTTTCAGCTATTGATTATCAGGCTATTTCGTATTTCTCCGCCCCTAAATCGAGCGAAGACGGGCCGAAAAGTCTTGATGAGGTCGATCCTAAGCTGCTGGAAACCTATAAAAAACTCGGCATTCCGCTGCACGAACAGGAAATGCTGGCGGGTGTCGCGGTGGATGCAATTTTTGATTCCGTTTCAGTTGCGACCACGTTCAAAGGTAAATTGAAGGATGCGGGAGTGATTTTTTGCCCGATTTCCGAGGCGGTACGCGATTATCCGGAATTGGTCCGGAAATATCTCGGCAGTGTCGTGCCGACCACCGATAATTTCTATGCGGCGCTCAATTCGGCGGTATTTACCGATGGCTCGTTTGTTTTTATTCCCAAGGGTGTGCGCTGTCCGATGGAGCTTTCCACCTATTTTCGCATCAATGCCGCCAATACCGGCCAGTTTGAGCGCACCCTGATTATCGCTGAAGAAGGTTCGCATGTGTCCTATCTGGAAGGCTGCACTGCGCCGCAGCGCGATGAAAATCAGTTGCATGCGGCGGTGGTTGAGCTGGTGGCGCTGGATGATGCACAAATTAAATATTCCACCGTGCAAAACTGGTATCCGGGTGATGAAAACGGCGTAGGCGGCATCTACAATTTTGTTACCAAGCGTGGCGACTGCCGGGGTGCGCGTTCCAGAATCTCGTGGACGCAGGTGGAGACCGGTAGCGCGATTACCTGGAAATATCCGAGTTGCATCTTGCGCGGCGATGATTCAGTCGGTGAATTCTATTCGGTGGCATTGACCAAAATGCATCAGCAGGCCGATACCGGTACAAAAATGGTGCATTTGGGTAAAAACACGACCAGCACCATTATTTCCAAGGGCATTGCCGCCGGATTCGGCCAACAGTCTTATCGTGGACTGGTGCATATCGGTAAAAATGCCGATGGCGCGCGTAATCACACACAATGTGATTCGCTGTTGCTCGGTAGCAACTGTGGTGCGCATA
The DNA here is from genome assembly GCA_003233235.1 of Zetaproteobacteria bacterium. GTDB lineage: Bacteria > Pseudomonadota > Zetaproteobacteria > Mariprofundales > Mariprofundaceae > UBA1543. The sequence continues at coordinate 14,908 of QILF01000032.1, read as the reverse complement.
CTTTTCCTTATGTGGAAGTGAAAAATCCGACGGCGACGATGGAACATGAAGCGACGACTTCGAAAATCGGTGACGACCAGTTGTTTTACTGCCGCCAGCGCGGCATTTCCGAAGAAGATGCGGTCAATCTTATTGTGAATGGTTTTTGCAAGGATGTGTTCAATAATTTGCCGATGGAATTTGCCGTTGAGGCGAATCGATTGATGGAAGTCTCCCTCGAAGGTGCGGTTGGATGAATAAGATGTATTTACCACAAAGTGCACAAAGTGATGCAAAGAAAATTATGCATAGGGAACAAAACACGCAAAGCACAGTTAAAACTTTGCGTAACTTTGTACCCTTTGCGGTGAGAGGATTATAGATGTTAAAAATTGACGACCTGCATGTTGCGGTAGATGGCAAAGAAATTCTCAAAGGCATTGATTTGCATATCGGTGCGGGCGAGGTGCATGCGATTATGGGGCCGAACGGTTCCGGGAAATCGACGTTGGCCAATGTCATTGCCGGACGCGACGGCTACGAAATTACCGCTGGCTCGATTCGTTTTCACAACAACGATTTGCTGGAGATGAATCCCGAAGAGCGCGCATGGGCAGGCGTATTCCTAGCGTTTCAGTATCCGGTGGAAATCCCCGGCGTAAACAATGTGTACCTGCTTAAAGCCGGACTGAACGCGCGCCGCAAAGCGGCAGGACTATCCGAACTTGATGCCATCGAATTTATGCAGCTGGTGCGCGAAAAAGCCAGACTGGTGGAGTTGGACGATGCATTTTTGTCACGCGGGGTTAACGAAGGTTTCTCCGGCGGCGAGAAAAAACGCAATGAAATTTTCCAGATGGCGGTGCTGGAGCCGACGCTGGCGATTCTCGATGAAACCGATTCCGGTTTGGATATTGATGCGCTTCGCGTGGTTGCCAAAGGTGTGAATGCGTTACGTTCAGCGGAGCGTTCTATTGTCATGGTCACCCATTATCAGCGCCTGCTCGACTACATTGAGCCGGATGCGGTACATGTGCTGGCTGATGGCCGCATTCTGAAAAGCGGCGACAAGCATTTAGCGTTAGAATTGGAAAAACGCGGCTACGATTGGGTGCGCGAGGAAGCAAATGTCTGATATTGCTCTGGTTCGGGAAAAAGCATGGCAGGAATTCGAGCAAACCGGCCTACCGACAACGCGACAGGAGGAGTGGAAATACACCTCGCTGGCACGAATCAGCAGCGTGCTCGGCGAGGCATGGTGGAAAGAAGCCGCTGCATCCGATATTGATCAGGCAACAGTAGATGCTTACGCGATTCCCGAATTTGATGCCTATCGCATTGTCTTTGCCGATGGCCGCCTGCAATCCGTAACCTCCGGGTTTCCCGACGGGGTCACGCTGAATAGTCTCTCCGAACTGCTTGAAAAAGATACACAAAAAGCCGCTACTGCCCTGCAATGGAATGTACAAGCGCCGCTATTCAATGCCGCCAATGCCGCCAACAGTGCGCTGGCGCGCGATGGTGTCTGTTTGTGCATTGCCGAGGGTGTGGTGCTGGATAAACCGTTGTACATTCTGCATATCGCTTCCAATCCCGGCGCAACGCATTTGCGTCACGGTTTATGGTTGGGTAAACATGCCGAAGCGCATGTTATCGAACACTACGCCGGTGATTCAGCAGAGGCCGGATTAACGCATGCCATCACGCTGGTACATCTCGCCGATGGTGCTTCGCTCACCCATGATCGTTTGCAAACAGAATCATTGCACCAATTTCATCTCGGGCGTTTGGATGTGGCGCAGAAACGCAACAGTCGGTTTATTTCGCATGCAGCAGCTCTCGGCGCGTCGCTTTCGCGTCTGGATATTGCGGTGGCACTTGATGAAGCAGGAGCCGAATGTACGCTGAATGGTCTTTATGCTCTCGCCGGAAGGCAGCACTGCGATCATCATACGCAGATTGACCACATTGCGCCGCATTGCACCAGTCGTGAACACTATCGCGGTATTCTCGACGGACGCGCGCATGGGGTGTTTAACGGTAAAGTGGTGATTCATAAAGATGCTTCCGGAACCGATTCAAAGCAGAGCAATGCTAATTTATTACTCTCGGATAAGGCGGAGATTGATGCCAAGCCGGAGCTGGTGATTGATCACGACGATGTGCAGGCGGCGCACGGCTGTACGGTGGGTCAATTGGATGAGAATCAGCTTTTTTATCTCAAATCACGCGGTCTTTCAGATGAACAGGCTCGCCAGATATTGACCCGGGCTTTTGCTGATACGGTGCTGACCGGGATGCACAGCAGTGCAGTACGGCGTTTTATTGAGCAGGCAGCTTTTGCCAAACTACCCGGCGAGATTGCCAGCGAGATTGCCGACGAGCTTAATACGGCAGCCGTGCCGGAATGATTGCCGCCATGAACAACATTTACTTTAGAGGCCCTTGATGATGTTGAATGTAGAAAATATCCGCAGCCAGTTCCCTATTCTGCAGCAGCAGATTTACAACAAACCGCTGGTCTATCTGGATAATGCTGCGACCACCCAGAAACCGCAGTCGGTGATTGATGCATTGTGCGGTTATTACACGCATGACAATGCCAATGTACATCGCGGCGTGCATATGCTTTCCGAACGCGCCACCGCTGCTTATGAAAGTGCACGCGATAAAATCCGCGCACTGATAAACGCCGCTTCGACACGTGAAATCGTATTCACCCGTGGCGCAACCGAGGCTATTAATCTGGTCGCATCAAGTTGGGGCGAAACCAATATTGGTGCAGGCGACGAAGTGCTGATTAGCGAAATGGAACATCATTCCGACATTGTGCCGTGGCAAATGCTGTGCGAAAGAAATGGCGCAAAACTGGTTGTCGCACCCATCAACGATGCCGGTGAACTAATGTTTGATGCCTTCGAGGCTAAATTATCCGAACGCACCAGGCTGGTCGGTATGGTGCATCTTTCCAATGCGCTTGGAACCATCAATCCGGTATCCGACATCATTGCCAAAGCGCATGCCGTCGGTGCGAAAGTGCTGCTCGACGGTGCGCAAGCGGTAGCGCATTTGAATATTGATGTGCAGGCGCTGGATTGTGATTTTTATGTTACCAGCGCACATAAAATGTATGGTCCGACCGGCATCGGTGTGCTGTACGCGAAAGAGGCGCTGCTTGAAAGCATGCCGCCCTATCAGGGTGGCGGTGACATGATTTCGATGGTCACGTTCGAAAAAACGCAGTACAACGACCTGCCCTACAAATTCGAGGCGGGAACGCCAAATATCGCCGGTGCGATTGGTTTCGGCGCAGCCGTTGATTGGCTGTGCGAAACAGGTGTTGAGCTCATCGCTGCGCACGAACAGCGACTGCTGGTTTACGCTACGGAAGAAGCGTTAAAATTTGAGGGCTTAACCCTTATCGGTACGGCAGAAAACAAGGCCACCGTATTGTCATTCACGATTGACGGTGTGCATCCGCATGATCTGGGTACGATTCTGGACCGCGAAGGCGTGGCGATTCGCGCCGGACACCATTGTGCGATGCCGGTGATGCAGCATTTCGGCCTGCCAGCCACCGCGCGTGCTTCGTTTGCCGCTTACAATACGGAAACGGAAATTGATGTGCTGTTTGCAGCCCTGAAAAAAGCGCAAGAGATATTTGCATGAAATTTATACCGCAAAGGGTTTTGTATGTTTGATTTAAGGGATTTATATCAACAGGTGATTGTCGATCACAACAAAAGCCCGCGCAATTTCGGCAAGCTCGACGATTGCAATCACCAAGCTGACGGCTATAACCCGCTGTGCGGCGACAAGCTGCATATCTACCTGCGCATCAACGACGCGGGTACGATTGAGGATGTTTCGTTCGAGGGTGACGGCTGTGCCATTTCCGTGGCCAGTGCGTCGCTGATGACCGATGCCTTGAAAGGCAAAACGGTGCAGGAATCACAGATTATGTTTGAGCAATTTCAGCACATGGCGACTTCCGATTTATCGGAAAGTCCGGATGAAAAGAAGCTCGGCAAGCTGGCTGTACTGGCTGGTGTGCGTGAATTTCCAAGCCGTATTAAATGCGCAACGTTGTGCTGGCATACCCTGCAAGCGGCGATCAACGATGCTGCTTCGCCAGCGAAAACGGAGTAGCTGATGGGTGTGCATATTGGAGAAACCTGTGATGTGTTGCGCGATTGTGAGGCGCTGCTCATCCCTATGGGGACGCCAATTACGATTCCCGAGGGTAGTCAGGTGATGATTACGCAGGCACTTGGTAATTCATATACGGTGAATATCAACGGCAATCTGGCGCGCATCGAAAGCAGCAACGCGGATGCACTGGGGCTGGAAGGTGAAACAGTACCGGCTAAAGTCGAAACCGATAAAACTGCCGATGGCCCGGTGGATGAAGATGCGTTGTGGGCGGCGATGTCGCAGTGTTTTGATCCGGAAATTCCAGTCAATATTGTCGATTTAGGGCTGATTTATCATTGCGATATTACTCCGGTTGATACTGCTTCGATTGAAAGCGGTAACCGTGTGGATGTGGTGATGACGCTGACCGCGCCCGGTTGCGGTATGGGACCTGTGCTGGTGGAAGATGTGCGTGCACGCTTGCTGGAAGTTGCGAATGTTACCGACGTTGAAGTGGAGCTGGTTTTCGATCCGCCCTGGGATCGTGCCATGATGTCTGACGAGGCCAAATTGCAATTGGGGATGTTTTAAATGGCAGAATGGATTGATGTTGCAGCGGAATCGGAGCTCACGCCCGGTGAACGCAAAGTTATCGAAACGGAAATCGGTCCGATTGCCGTTTTCAATCTGGATGGAGAATATTTCGCCATTGCCGATATTTGCACGCACGATGGCGGCGAACTGGCCAGTGGAAAATGCGAAGGTGATCAAATCATTTGTCCACGCCACGGTGCGCGTTTCTGCATTCGTGATGGTCGTGCACTCACGCCGCCTGCCTACGAAGACATTGAAACATTTTCCGTGCAATTGCAAAACGGCGTGATTCAGGTGGATATTGATGACTAGCGCAGGCGGAGAAAAACCGAATCAGCAGTCCGTAAGCCCGCAGTCCGTAAGCCAACAGCCTGTAAATATTATCGGTGCGGGACTGGCGGGTTCCGAAGCCGCGTGGCAACTGGCCAAACGTGGCATTGCTGTGCGTCTGCATGAAATGCGTCCGACGACCATGACGCCAGCGCATAAAACCGGCCATTGCGCCGAGTTGGTTTGTTCGAACACCTTTCGTGCCGATCATCTGGAAAATGCCGTTGGTCTGCTGCATGAAGAAATGCGGCGCATGGATTCGCTGATTATGCGCTGCGGCGATGCGGCGCGAATTCCAGCCGGTACGGCATTGGCCGTGGATCGCGAGCAATTTGCGGAATTTGTCACTGAAGCATTAAAAAACGAACCATTGATTGAAATCGTCGCCGGTGAAGTGACGGAAATTCCGTCGCAGGGGCTGGTCCTGATCGCTTCCGGGCCGTTGACTTCGGATGCGTTGTTCGATGCCATTTGCAAACTCACCGGCGAGGCTCAATTGAGTTTTTTCGATGCGATTGCGCCAGTGGTGGATGCGGAAACCATGAATATGGACACCGCTTACTGGAAAAACCGCTACGACAAGAATGTCGAAGAAGGGGAGGCGGGCGATTATCTGAATTGCCCGATGAGCGAGGTGCAATACAAGGCGTTTATCGGCGAACTGGTGGACGCGGAAAAGGTTGCGTTCAAGGGTTTCGAAGATATTCCGTTTTTTGATGGTTGCATGCCGATTGAAGAAATGGCCGAACGCGGGCTGGATACGCCGCGTTTCGGGCCGATGAAGCCGGTGGGATTGGATCATCCGCAAAGCGGCGAGAAATACCATGCGGTGGTACAGCTCAGGCGTGACAACCGCATGGGTTCGTTGCTGAACATGGTCGGATTTCAGACCAAAATGACCTACGGCGAGCAAAAACGTGTCTTTACCATGATTCCCGGCATGGAGAATGCCGATTTCTTCCGTTTGGGTTCGCTGCACAGGAATACGTTTATCAAATCACCGGCACTGCTTGATGGCACGCTGCGTTTGAAAAAAGCCCCGCGCATTCTGTTTGCCGGACAAATCACCGGTGTCGAAGGTTATGTGGAATCGGCTTCGATGGGACTGATGGCCGGGCGTTTTCTGGCGGCAATAAGCAAGGGTGACGAACCGCTAGCGCCGCCTGCCGATACCGCGCACGGTGCGCTTTTAGCGCATATTTCGCAGACGCGGATTGAGGATTTCCAACCGATGAATATTAATTTCGGGCTGCTGCCGCCGGGCAAAAAACGCGAAGGAAAACGCCGCTTTTCGCGTGCCGAGCGGCGGCGCTCGGTGTCGGAAAAAGCACTGGATACCTTGCAAACATGGTTGGATTCGCAATCGAATTGATGCGCCGGATACGCATGCGTTGCAGATATTTTTTGGCGAAAAAAAGCCATCTGATATTGGCTGCATTTATCGCTGTCGGGGTTTTTGTGATGTTGCCGCTTTCGTTAGCGACGGCGCAAGCGGAAAGGGTGGATGAAAGGGGAGCGGAAAGTACAATGGCGAAAGTGGCGGCATTGATTTTCCGCAACGAGTGCGCTTCGGATTTAGCCTGTCTGACATCGTGGAATCGTGGTGAGGAATTTGCTTCGTTGGGTATCGGACATTTCATCTGGTATCCGGTTGGCATCGCTGAAAAAGATAAACATTTTCAAGAGAGCTTTCCGGCATTGCTTCGTTTTATGGCGGAGGAAGGTGTACGTTTGCCGGATTGGCTGGCGAATGCGCAGGGTAGCCCGTGGGCAAGTCGGGCATTGTTTGAACGTGCGCAAAAAACTCAAAAATTGAGCGACCTCCGCGAATTTTTGATAAAAACCATGCCGTTTCAGGCTAAATTCATGCAAAAAAGACTTGGAAATGCACTTCCATTGATGCTTGCGAAAACGGATTCCATTCAACGCGGTCACATTCAACACAAACACATTCGCCGACAATTCGAGCGTGTTGCAGCAGCCCCGATGGGTGTCTATGTGCTGACTGATTATGTGAATTTCAAAGGCGAAGGCACGCGTAGCAGCGAGCGATACCAAGCTCAGGGCTGGGGATTGATGCAAGTGTTGGCCGGTATGCGCGGAAAAGGAACCGGTCTTGCTGCGATTCAGGAATTCAGCCGTGTTGCTGTTGCTGTTTTGCAGCGCCGCGTAGTCAATTCGCCACCCTACAGGCACGAAGCACGCTGGTTGCCGGGTTGGCAGAAACGGATTGCCAGTTATGTCTATGAGGCCGCTAGGTTGATTAATTCTGAACAAAGCAGTCTGCATTAAGAATGCACCACGCCAAGTTGGTGAATTATGAATGCAACAGCGAATTCATGAATTGCTCACACCTCCCTTGGAGCCTGTCGGACTTATGAGGAATTTGCTGCGCGGCAGGGATAACGGCCCAAAACATCCTGATTTGTCGTTGCATAGAGCCACTTGCAAAAGTCTGGGTGGATGAGTTGCAATCCCACTTCGAGTGCGATTTTGAGTTGGAATGAGGATTTTGAGTTGGAATGAGGTGAATGGTGGTTCCATTTGCCGAAATTACAACTCAAAATCGCGCCGGAGTGGGGAAGTAAATCGCCGCTCATGACTTTTACAAGTGGCTCCATAGTTACCAATTTGTTGAAGCCGACAGGTGGAAAAACCGCACTTTTCAGCCGGTTGCGCTGACTGGCGCATTCCGTACATTATCCCCCATGCGACGATACTTTCTTTTTTTTACTCTGTTTTTCATCTCCTTTAGCGCGCAGGCAGCACCGTTTGCCAAGCTGCATCAGGCTGATTTTGCCAATGGTGCGCGGCTAATTGTCGAGGAGGATCATTCCGCGCCGGTGGCTATTGTTCAAATATGGCTGAAAATCGGCGGGCGCGACGAAGTTCCCGGAAAAACCGGCTTGGCACATGTTTTCGAGCACATGATGTTCAAGGGTTCCAAGCACCTTGCAGCGGGCGAATTTTCGCACCGTATTGCCGCTATGGGTGGTAATGATAACGCGTTTACCAGCCACGATTACACTGCATATTTCGAGATTATTCCGGCTGCGAAAGTGGATGAGGTGCTGGCTATGGAAGCCGAGCGTTTTGCCAATCTGAGTCTGCGCAAGAATGATTTCGCCAAAGAAATCAGGGTGATACAGGAAGAACGCCGGATGCGCACGGATGATGATCCGAACAGTCGCATGTTTGAAGAGCTGTCTTCGGTGGCTTTGCGTCTGCATCCTTATCGCGAGCCTGTTATCGGCTGGATGCAGGACTTAAAAAAACTGAAAATTGATGATGTGCGCGCTTTTTACAAAGCACATTATATTCCCGGTAACGTAACGGTTGTCGTGGTTGGTGATGTTGATTTTGCCGATGTAAAAAAGACCGTTGCACGTACCTTCGGCAAGTTGAAAAAACGTGTGGTAACAGCACGGTTTAATCCTGTCGAACCGGAGCCGATTGGCCCGAAACGCATGCAGGCAATGCTACCGGCGCAACTGCCGATGCTGGCAGTGACTATGCCGGTTCCGGTTTGGCATCCGGGTAAAAACGATACACAGGCCGCCGCACTGGCCGTGGCTACCGAAATACTCGCGGGCGGACGCGCAGCGGTGCTTAACCGCGAAATCGTTGACCGCCAGCGCAAGGCATTTGCCACGGCTGCCGGATACGATCCGTTTTCCATGGGTATCGACCTGTGGTACGCCTACGGCATGCTCGGCCCGAAACAAACCACCGCCGGTTTTGAGAATGCCTTATGGGCAACGATTGAACATTTGCGCGATAACGGCCCGAAAGTAGCGCAATTGGCATCGGCCAAACGACGTATGATTGCCGATGAGGTGTTTGCGCAGGATTCGCTGTATATGCGCGCCAAGCAAATTGGCATGATGGAAAGCGTCGGCATTGGTGCGGACAAACGCGATGCATGGTTGGCGGCGATTCGCAAAGTTAGTGCAAAAGATGTGCAGAAGGTGCTGGCACGATGGATTACCCGCCAACGCGCTACCACCGGCATTCTGCAACCGGAGACGCACTCATGAAATGTATGCTGAAATTAACCGCCGCGCTGTTCTTATACACGTTTATCACCCCTGCCGCACAAGCGATTCCGGTTATCGAACAGGCGCAACTGGCTAACGGCCTGCGCGTGCTGCTGATGCAGGCGCATAATGTACCGATGGTCAGCATGCGCCTGACGGTTCCGGCAGGTAGTCGCCTTGATGCGCCGGAAAAAGGCGGAACGGCATCGCTGCTGGCCAGCATGCTTACCGATCACACTGCAAAACAGGATTACGTCGCGTGGGCGGATATGCTTGATGCGCAAGCGATTCGTTTGGGCAGTGGCGCCAGTCGCGATTCGCTTTCACTTTCCCTGACCGTGCTCAAAGAGGCGCTGGGCGAAGGTGTGGATGCATTCTCCGAAGCCGCGCTGAATCCGGGTTGGAGCAAAAAACGATTCGCACTTCTGCGCCGGGATGCCGTGTCTTCAGCGCAGAAATCGCTGGAAGAACCGGGCGTGCGCGCCGCCGAGGAAACAGCGGCAGTTTTATATCCGGCGCATGGTTACGGACACCGTTCGGGAGGTAGTGTGGCTTCGCTATCGCGTATCAAGTTGCGTGATTTGCAGATGTTGTACGCACGTCAGTTCAAACCGCAGGGTGCAGTATTGGCGGTCAGTGGCGATGTTACGATGAAGGAATTGCTGGCGCTGATTCGGCCACGGTTTGCAGGCTGGAAGGGCGCGCCGGAGGTGACCTTGAAAGCAACACCGGAACCTGAAACGACAACGCCGAAAAACAAACATATTTCCATGCCGACACGACAAATGACCGTGCAATTGTCTCGTTTGGGTCCGTCGCGCTACGACAAAGCTTTTTTCGCCAACATGCTGCTCAATCATATTCTTGGTGGCGGTGGATTCTCTTCGAAATTGATGGGGGAAGTGCGTGAACAGCGTGGTCTGGCATACGGTGTATATTCCTATTTCATACCGCTTGCTGTATCCGGGCCGTTTGTGATTTCGTTGCAAACACGCGCTGATCAGGCTGGTGAAGCGCTTGCTGTGGTTCAGAACGTGATGCGTGACATGTATGCGGGAAAAATCACTAAAGTCGATCTGGATGCCGCCAAGGCTAATTTGACAGGTGGTTTCGCGCATCGCCTTGATTCGAACGGCAAACGTGTTGGCTTGATGTCGATGATTGGTTTTTACGGTATGCCACTGGATTATCTTGCTGTCTGGGGTGAGCGTATCAACGCCGTGACACTGGCTGAGGTTAAAGCCGAGGCAAAACGCTTCCTTGCACCAAAAGAATGGCATATCATTGAGGCTGGTCCAATCAAGGGGGAGTAAATCATGAGAAAAACCATACTGGTTGTCGAAGATTCAAATTCGACCCGCGATCTGACAACACATTTTCTTCAGCGGGACGGGTACCGCATTCTCGAAGCAGAAGACGGCAAACAGGCACTGGATATCCTTGCTGAAAGCCACGTTGATCTTATTCTGGCCGACATCATGATGCCCAATATGGATGGTTGGGAATTTTATACCGAAGTACGCAAACAGAAAAAATTCAATCTTACACCGTTCGTTTTTCTCACCATTCTTGATGATCTAGATGATCAAATAAAAGGCCTGACGCTGGGTGTTGACGACTACATTACCAAACCCGTTAACCCGCAACAATTACTGGCCAGAGTATCAACAGCACTGATGCGCGGCGACCGCTTGGTGGATTTCTTCTATCGCGATCCGGTTAACGATCTCGACAAAGCAACTTTTTTCCGGGTCAGGCTTGAGCAGGAAGCGATCCGTTGTCGTAAGCATGCACGTGATTTAACGCTGGTGGTGGTGGATATTGGCAATTACGAATCGCTGGCGCGCGGGCAGGCAGGATGGTTCGCTAAAGCGGCCTCGCTAGAGGCTGGACAGGTTATCCACCTTCGTTTGCGCGAATATGACCTCTGTGCCGATATGGATGACGGGCGTTTTGCCATTCTGATGCCCGAAATGGGTGAAGCCAGTGCGCGCGCGTGGTCGGAATCGTTACGCGGCAGTTGGAATGTTGCCGCTATCTGGCCGGAAACAGAGCAACGCATTGCCATAGACATCGGATTTTCTGTCGATGCGATTGCGCCGGGTACAGAAAATCCGATAGCGGTACTGGACAAACGTTTAGCATCACTGGTGCGCAAATGGTAGATTCATTATAAGTCTGACATACTTCTAGTGCGTATTACTGCCGGGAAACTACGCGGACGCAACGTTGTTGTTCCCGAATTTCCCGATGTCCGCCCCACACCTGCCAAGGTACGTCAGGCTTTGTTTAACATCTTAGGGCCGCTGGAAAATGTCGTTATGCTGGATTTGTTCTCAGGTTCCGGATTGATGGCGCTGGAAGCCTTGTCGCGCGGAGCTACATCGGTTATTTCGATTGATAAAAACCGGCACATCGTCAAACACTTGCAAGCAATTCGCAGCAGTTTGCAACTTGAGAGCGACTGGTCGCTGATGTGCGGCGATGTACAGCATATTCTCCCGCAACTCGGAAATCGCCGTTTCAGCCTCATTTTTGCCGATCCACCGTATGCCGCAGGCATCAGTCAGCTTTTGCCGACATGGCTGGATGCGGCAGGTATTTCTTGTGCGCAACTGGTCATCGAAGAAACATCGCGGATTCATCCCGTATGGCCTGCGGGCTGGACGGCAAGCCAATCGCGGCGTTATGGTGAGACCTGCCTACATTTTCTCGAAGCGGAGAGCGCATGAAACCCAATCAGAAACGAACCGCCATTTATCCCGGAACCTTTGATCCGATTACCCTCGGACATGTCGATGTGGTACGTCGCGGGCTTAAGCTTTTCGACCGTCTGGTGATTGGCGTGGCGGCAAATCCGAACAAGCAACCGATGTTCGATCTTGATACCCGCCTTGGCATGGTTTGCCAGACGTTTGCCGGTGATGAGCGCATTGAGGCTGTTTCTTTTGATGGCCTGCTCGTCGAGCTTGCCCGCGATCAGGGCGCGAACGCTATTTTACGCGGCCTGCGCGCTGCCTCCGATTTCGAATACGAATTCCAAATGGCAACGATGAATCGCAGGCTTGATGAGGAAATCGAAACCGCATTCGTCATGGCTCGCGAGGACTATACCTTCGTCTCCTCCCGCTTCATCCGCGAAATCGCTTCGATGGGCGGTGATGTTTCCGAACTTGTGCCCGAAGCGGTGCTTCCCCATTTAAACAAGTCCTAACGAGCAAGCTCACCGGAAAAACAAAGCTACAGAGTGGAGTAGCGTAGCTTTATTTGTCCAAGTACAGCGCCTTGTCAGGGGCAATTACTGCGTAAACGTTCGCTGCCACTACCTCTGCGAGTTTTACCGGAACAGCATTACCAAGCTGTCTCATACATTCACTCCATACACCAGAAATATGGTAATCATCTGGAAATGTTTGAATTCTTGCCGCCTCTCTAACTGTAAAATATCTAATTGAGCCATCATTGAATCGAACCATATTCTCCCCGCCGGGGACGCCATGATCTCCTGCCTTTAATGCTTTTGACGGTTCATCTATTGGGCTTCCTGTATGACCAGGATAGGATTTAGCACCATCACGAAATTGATGATTATTAAAGCTATTATCACTTTTTGGACACGGCAAATCAGAAATAGCTTCCCGAACAGTAACCCACGGTTTTTTATCAGGTTGAAACAGCCCGTACTTATTTTTTAACTGCGCAGATATTTTACTGTTTGAGGCAGGTCGCTCATTTTTTTTAATACCAAGGCGTTCCCAGTACTCGCCTGTAACCCATTGCTCCCATAGAAGGGCATCTTTTGAATGTGTAGCTTTTGGGAAACTCCATTCAATAGCAAGGTCGCTTCGAAAACCAACGATAAACACTCGCTCACGCCTTTGAGGAACCCCGTAATCAGCAGCGTTTAGAAGCCTAAATACTACATTGTATTTTAAGTCTCTATATGTTCCCTTAGTTTGGACTTCTTCAAGGCGTGAAAGATGATTCTCCCATGACTCCCCTTCATTTTTTATAATATCAGGGTATGTTAACTGTAAAATAATATAGCCAAAATATGAACTAAAGTTTTTACGCAAGAGACCTTTTACATTTTCAAAAATAAATGATGCTGGCTTTGATTCGCGTACTGCACGAACAGCTTGGGGAAACATATCCCTGTGATCATTAAAAGCTTTATGCTTTCCGCCTAGTGAAAATGGCTGACACGGTGGCCCGCCAGCTATAACAGAAATATTCCCTTTATATTTTTTAAAGGAAATATTCTTTATGTCATCATGCTTGATATTCCAGTCTTTAATTTGCGCCTGACCTTCATCATGATTTTCAATCAATGTGGTAACAGCGTCACGATTAAATTCAACAAGCATTTCATGTTGAAATCCGCTTTTTGCCATACCCAAAGCTAGCCCACCAGCTCCTGAAAAAAGCTCGATTGAGTTAAGATGATTTATTGACATGATAAACACCTATTTTTTCTTCCACCTTGTTTCCATCAGGCTGGATACCTTTTAAACGATTTGCCCATTCTCTGCCGGGATGTAACACATCCCACTCAGATTTTGCTTGTTCGTACCGCCCTTTGCCGGGGTCATGGTTACCAAAGCCATCTACCTGTGAGTTCCAGAGGGGATTATACTTTCGTGTCATTACCGCTTCTACTGTGCTAATTAAGTCAGCCTCTTGTGACTTAAGCACAACAAACTTGCAGGAAAAGTCCTTTAATTTTAAGTTGCTGACGGCATTGATACTTCTTGAATGCTCAGTTAATCGTCGGTAAAGAGCAGGAGCGTTTTCTTTAACAGCTCCTCTTCCTTGTCGCCAGCCCGGCAAAACTGCTTTACCAACATAAATTGGTAGTTCTGGATTTTTAGCAAATATTCTTTGATATAGCGAAAAAGTACCTCTGTAATACAGTGCATATACACCTCCACCAGAAAAGCGTTCTTCCGGTGGAACGAATACCGTTGGTGTATTGATCATAAACTCAACAGCCTCATCAATTAATGCAATGAGTGATGCAGATTGGAAGATGTGTTCTTCTAATTTCATTTATTCTCTCAGGGTATCCATTTTGTAGTCCCTAATGACAACTGCAGATTCAACTACCAAGTGCAACTCCGGTGAGTTGAGTCTGGGTGTTGAAGAACACTTCATACGGAGTTCTGTATCCCAGCGTTTTTCTTGGCCGATGATTGAGCCTGTGCATGATGAAGTCAATCTCAGCATCAGTGACCGTAGCGAACTTAAGAGCCGTTGTGATTTGGCTTTAGGCATTCGTTAGATACAATGTTGCTCCAGTAAGCGGCGGCGGCAAGATGGTTGTGATTTGGCTTTAGGCATTCGTTAGATACAATGGCACTACGACGTGCGCCTCACCTTCCTTTGTTGTGATTTGGCTTTAGGCATTCGTTAGATACAATTGTCGTTCCAGTTATACCATGCTTGCTCAAGTTGTGATTTGGCTTTAGGCATTCGTTAGATACAATGTCGATCCATTCGGTTGTGAGCCTCTGTGAGTTGTGATTTGGCTTTAGGCATTCGTTAGATACAATCTTCGCCCGATTCTCGGCTTCAACGTCCTGGTTGTGATTTGGCTTTAGGCATTCGTTAGATACAATCTTCGCCTGATTCTCGCTTGCAGCGCCCTGGTTGTGATTTGGCTTTAGGCATTCGTTAGATACAATCGTTTAGCTAAATCGTTAACCTGGCTTCAAGTTGTGATTTGGCTTTAGGCATTCGTTAGATACAATATCGAGGATTTGATTGACGATACGGTGATGGTTGTGATTTGGCTTTAGGCATTCGTTAGATACAATCCCACTTCTGCGGCAAGG
>QILF01000064.1 GCA_003233235.1 Zetaproteobacteria bacterium | reverse complement strand
CGGCAACGCGTCACGGTGTCCGATCAGGCGGGGCGCAGCAATGTGCTGGTGATGGCGGCCAAGGCCGGTTTCGGTCTGAAATTGGATGCTTCCGATCCGGCAGTTGCCGATCTGGTTGCCGAGGTCAAGGCATTGGAGGATCAGGGTTTCGCTTTTGAGGCGGCGGAAGCATCTTTTCATCTGATGCTGCTGCGCGCTAAGGGTAAATTAAAACATTTCTTCACACTTGAAGGCTTCCGGGTCATTGATGAAAAACGCGGTGACGACGGTGCGCCGCAGGCGGAGGCAACAGTGATGCTGCGTGTCGGCAACAAATTTGCGCACACAGCCAGTCTTGGAAACGGTCCGGTGAATGCCATGGATTGTGCATTACGCGCAGCCTTGCAAGACTTTTATCCGTCACTGAAAGAATTTCGCCTTGTCGATTTCAAGGTGCGCGTGCTATCCACCAATCAGGCGACCGAAGCGGTTGTGCGGGTGCTGATTGAATCCACCGACGGCGTACGCAAATGGAATACGGTTGGTGTTTCAGCAAATATTATTGATGCCAGTTATCAGGCGCTGCTGGATGCGATTGAATACAAACTGATGCTTGATGAGAGTGGATTGTGAACGATGCTCTAGCACTTGAACGACCACAAGCGGTTACATTTGATGCTGTAGGAACATTTTTACATGTTGCCGAGCCGGTGGCTGTAAGCTACACACGAATCGCGCACGAATTTGCTGTGGAAGCAACCGAACTGACCATGCGTCAGCGCCTTCCGATGGCTTTTCAGGCCGCGCCTTCGCTGGTTCCACCGCAAGGTTGTGATGTTGCTGAATTTGAGCGCGACTGGTGGCGAAAACTGGTCAGCCGGGTATATGGATGCGGGCTTGATGATGCGAATTTCAATGCCTGTTTCGATGCTTTGTTCGACTACTTTGCCAATCCGACAGCATGGCGCATTCACGATAAATTTGCCCCGATGCTGCTGCAATTGCGTGAATTGGATGTGCCGCTTGGCGTGATTTCTAATTTTGACAGGCGGCTGCATGCGATTCTTGATGCCTTACTGCCGGATATGTTTACGGTGCTTGCACTGCCCGGCAACAGCGGGTTTCAGAAACCCCAGCAAGGTATTTTCACCTATGCCGCAGAACAAATGGATATTTCCCCGTCGCATATTCTGCATCTTGGCAATCATCAGACAGAAGATGTCGAAGCGGCGCAGGCAGCGGGTATGCATGCCTTGCGCTGGTCGTTTCCTCCGGGTGATATTACACGCCCCCGGGAGCGATTACTCAGCTACTGGAGTCTGGCTGATTAGGGTCTTCTTGCACTACTCGGAGTTGAGTCAGCCCGCAGGAGACAGAGATGAAACGGCACGCCCGCGCACAGGCTGAACAGACACGGCAAGCGTTGTAGCCAGCGCATCGGCGCTGCCGATATAGTTTCCATCAATCCATATTTGCGGCACGGCGATCGGCGTGGCGGCTCCGACCAGCGGTTTAACGCGGGCCAGCATATCGTAAAGAAAAACCGGATTCTCAACCACGTCACGGTAATCAAAAGCCATGCCTGCCTGCTCCAGATATACCTTGGCACGTTTGCAATGCGGGCAGTCGTTTTTTCCAAACAGCACATTGCCTGCCAGCGGCGATTTGCGTGCATTCGCCTCAATAACCTTCTGACAAAGCACACCGCGATTCAGTGCCGAGCCCTGAGAAATCACATGCCCGTCCACCATGACAATCGGTGCATGCCAGCCACCGCGCAATAGCGGTCGCCACCAGTGCGATAACCAATCAACATCGCGCAGTTCATGCCGCAGGGCATCACAAATGATGTCGCGGGTCAGCGTACATTCACCGCAGGGAACGCGAATACGAAACGGCCCCCAGTTTCCAGCCCAGCGGTAAAGGACAATATCGGCAGCCAAGCGAACCTCCTGTCATTGTTTATAACGTGGTCTGTTGTGTGTTGGAGAACTTACATTCGCTTAAACCGACCATCTGTTATGAAAGTGCTGAACAAACCATGATTCGTGACCATGCACTGTAAAATGAACGATTTCCGCGTTAAAGGTTTAAGCCATAGCGGTGCTATGCCTTGAAAGCTTTTCCTATTTGATTTACGGGTGACAGTAATGACCTGATTTATAGAAATTAGCCGCGCTGTTTTTGCTGCCAGCATCTTCCCCGCAAGCCTTCATCTGTTCAAACGATCATCCCTGCACCAACGGTATTGTTGGTAAATGTATCAATAACCACAAAGCTTCCCGTCGCGCGATTTTCGGCATAAGTATCGTAAAACAGTGATTTTTGCAGCTTAAATCGCACCCTGCCAATTTCATTCATGGCCAATTCATCACTATCAGCATGTTCGAGCGTATTGATGTCGGTTTTGTATTCGATGGCAATCACCATCGCCATCACTGCATTGGAGGTCTGCTTGATAGAATATTTTTTGCGTTCGGAAAGTGGTTCATCACCGATCCAGCAGACATTTGCGGAAAATTCACGTTCAGCACTCGGTAACTCATCGCTATGCACCAGCATATCGCCACGTGAAATATCAATCTCATCCTCCAGCGTCAGCGTCACGCTTTGCGGGAAGAATGCCTCATCGGGTGAGCCATCGAAGGTAACAATTTCACTCACCGTGGATGTCTGACCGGAAGGCAGCGCCATGACTTTATCACCCACTTTTACCGTACCGGAAACCACGCTGCCCATAAAACCGCGATAATCCGGTAATTCCCTAGTCTGCGGGCGGTTGACCAGTTGCACAGGAAAACGGAACCGCTTCTTGTCAACGCGTTCGGTAACCTCCAGCGATTCCAGAACCTCCAGCAACGTCGATCCCTGATACCAGTCCATATGCTCGCCGCGCACAGTAACCATATCGCCGTTCAACGCTGACATCGGAATCGTCGTCAGATCGTGGATACCTTGCTTGGCGCAAAATCCCGACAATTCATCGCGAATGTCCTCAAACTTCTGCTGATTGAAATCAATTAAATCCATTTTGTTGATCGCCACAATCAGGTGCGGAATCTGCAACAGTGAAAGAATATGCGTGTGACGCTTGGTTTGCGGCATCACACCATTGCGCGCATCAACAAGAATAATCGCCGCATTGGATGTCGAAGCACCCGTCACCATATTGCGTGTGTACTGCTCATGTCCCGGGCAGTCAGCCATAATAAATTTACGTTTCGGCGTCGCAAAATAGCGGTACGCGACATCAATGGTAATGCCCTGCTCGCGTTCTGCGGAAAGACCATCGGTAAGCATGGCCAAATCAACCTCTGCCTCGCTGGCCGCATCGCGCTTGGTCGTTACCGACAGCAATTGATCCTCGAAAGCACCCTTGGTATCGACCAGCAAACGGCCAATCAGGGTGGATTTCCCATCATCAACGCTACCGACCGTCACCAGACGCAGTAGCTGGATTTCCTGACTTAACTTCCAGTCCACATTCATCAGAAATACCCCTCTTTTTTCTTATCTTCCATGCTGTTTGATCCATGATCAATAATACGCGTTTCACGCTCTGAACGCCGCGCGGCAGCCGCTTCGGCAACAATGTCATCTATCGTTGTGGCATCGGAACGCACTGCACCAGTGCACGGCATGCAACCCAACGTACGAAAACGGCTCATCACCTGCGTCGGCTTTTCACCTTCGAGAAACTGACTTTCCATTTCTTTGTAATATGGAATCAACATTGCGCCGCGCTCAATCATCGGGCGCTCCTTGGCATAATAAAGCGGCACAATCGGAATGTTTTCCTCACGAATATATAGCCAGATGTCCATTTCCGTCCAATTGGACAGCGGAAAAACACGCACACTCTCGCCATCATGAATCTGACCGTTGTAGATATTCCACAATTCGGGACGCTGATTTTTCGGATCCCACTGGCCGAATTCATCGCGAATAGAAAACACCCGCTCCTTGGCCCGGCTGCGCTCTTCATCACGGCGCGCACCACCAAAAGCAGCGTCATAACCGCCCTCTTCCAGCGCATCAAGCAAGCCTTTCGTTTTAAGTGCTCCACAGCAACGCGCAACGCCGAATTCCTTCGGATTCATACCCTTGCTAATCGCATCATCATTGCTTTTAACAATCAAATCAGCGCCAATTTCTTTTACATAAGCATCGCGGAATTCATACATTTCCGGAAATTTATAGCCGGTATCCACATGCAACAGTGAAAAAGGCAACGGCGCGGGATAAAAAGCCTTGCGCGCCAAATGCAGCATCACGCTCGAATCCTTACCGATGGAATAAAGCATGACCGGGTTACGGAATTCGCCAACCACTTCGCGCATGATGTGGATGGATTCGGCTTCCAGTGTTTTCAACTGGGTTAATTTGTGTTCACTCATGTATTGCTCCTAAATACCGTCGCCTGATTCGCCCTCACGGGCAAGCAGCGATGTCACATGCAAGCCGCACTCGGCCAGCGCATCCTCCTGCTCCCACCACCAGCGACCGGCGCGTGGGTTTTCACCAACCGTAATTGCACGCGTACAACACGCGCAGCCGATGGACGCATAATGCTCATCGTGCAGGCGATTATACGGCACATCGTTCTCACGTATATACGTCCAAATATCGGCTTCCGCCCATTCAAGCATCGGATTGTATTTCAACAGTCCGAACACCGGATCATGCTCCACAGGCTGAATCGCCGCGCGATTCTCGGCCTGATCGCGCCGACGTCCGGTAATCCATGCCTGCATGCTCGCCAGTGCTTTGCGCAGCGGCTCTATTTTACGTACGCCACAACACATTTTCCGATTCTGTAACGAATCGTAAAACAGATTGATGCCCTTTTCATGCACCATCGTCTCAACAGCCTGCGTTTCAGGAAAACGCACGTCGATAGCCAAATTGTAGCGGTCGCGCAATTGCTGTATCAGGTCGTAAGTCGCCTGCGGCAAACGGCCTGTATCCAGCGTCATAATACGAATACCCGGCACATGGTGGCAAATCAGGTCAATTTGCACCATCCCCTCGCTGCCCAGAGCACACGGATAAATGAGTTTGTCGCCGTGTTTATCGTATGCAGCTTTGAGTTGTGCGACAGTAGAATCCGCCAGCGTATCTATGCTCATGAAACCACTCCAAGATGGATAATTGGCCACCAGAAACGGCTAACCAGCGCGAATACCAGCAACACCGAAAGCATCAGTACCATGCCCAAGCGCATCATACGTTTCATCTCGATAAGTCCTGTGCCATAAATCATCGCATTGGCCGGAGTACCCATCGGCAGCATAAAGGCAAAACCGGAAACGATTCCGATACCAAGTGCGACCAGCAGCGGATCGACATGCGCCGCTCCCGCCATCGAAAGAGCCACCGGTAACATGATGGCTACCGCAGCTGTGTTACTGATGGCCTCGGTAAGCAGCAAAGTAATCAGGGCTAATAAAACCATCAGCCCCCAACCGGAAAGACCTTCCGGCCACAATGCAAATGCCAACCAACCGGCGGCTCCGGTCAATTCGAGTGCTTTTGCAATCGCAATCGCACCGCCATACATCAGAATAACGCCCCAATCGATATGCGATTGCACTTCCTTCCATGTTGCAATGCGCAAAGCAAACATCGACACAACCGCCAGCAGCGCAATACCGGCAAGACCGATTTCTTCGCCGAAAAACACCCAACAAGTCATGGTCAGCAACATCAGACCGGCCATCAATCGCGCCGACCACGAGGCGCGACCTATTTCCAAACGTTTCAAGTCAATCCGGCGCATCGCACCCCGCAAATCAACCTCGGCAAAGCGCACCACCGTTAGCAGCAAAAGTGCCGCTACCATCAGCATGCTGGCCACAATCGGTGCAGCAGCCATCGTCCACTGAGCGAAAGAAAATGCCTGTCCCGTCGTTTCTTGTACGATGGCCATGGTCAACGGCCCGCGCGCACCGCCGAGCAGTGTGGTCACACCGCCGATAATCGCACCCCATGCAAGTGCAAAGAACAATCCCGAAGAAAAGGAATGCCCTTTCGGCAACTCAAGACTGCGCACAATCGACCAGACAATCGGCAACATCACCGCCACCACCGCATGCTCCGGCATAAAACAGGACATCGCCGCTGGCAGAAAAAGAACCGTCAGTAACAAACGTCGCGGACTGGTTCCCATACGATCAAGAACAAGCAGCGCCAATTGCTCGGACAGGCCTGAACGAACAATCCCGGCAGCCAGCGCAAAAGCGCCAAGAATAAAAAATACCGCCGGATTTCCAAACAACGCATATACCTCGTTGGCCGGTAACACGCCAATCATCGGCAACAGCGCCAATCCGAGCACCGAGGTCACCGGCAGTGGCAGCAATTGCGTGACCCACAGCAGCAGACACAAAGCGAAAACAATCAGTGCATGCCAACCTTGAGTATTCAAGCCATCCGGAGGCGTTTGTAACATGGCCAGCGCAGCCATCAAACCAAGCAATGCAAGTGAAAGCAGCGGCAGACTGCGTCTGGCCATCAACACATGAATCGGGCGTTTATCCATCGTGTGCGAGCCGCTTTTTTCATCGGCCAGGCGCACGCGCAGGTAGCGCCGTAACCCGTCCATCCAGCCATGTACTTTACGGCCTAACGATGTCGTCGAAATACGCTCATGCAACATGGTTTCACGGCCAAGCAACGCGCCGCTCTCCATCGGTGTAAGAACCCGGCCCATATCCCGCAAGCGGTTACTTGGCAACTGTGCTGCGGACAGTATTTCATATTGATTGAGTAGCGCCTGCTCAAGATCGTCGAGACCCGGCAATGAGGTTTCGGCAAGTGGCGTTCCCGGCAGCGGACGAAATGGAATTAGCAACGGAACCACCCCGCAACCGACCAGTTCGCGCATGCCCTCAACCGTTGATTCCAAAGGTTCCAGACCGACAATCAGATGGCTGACCACCGAACCGGCACGAAATATCGCGCGCGCGCGCTCAAGCGCCTGCCATACCGCAGCCTGCCCGCCTTCTTTTTGTTTCCCGGGGCAAATTTCCGCAAAACGCGCCGCATCGTGCACCTCAAGATTACAAACAAAAATATCGAGGCCGGTGGCATACAATTCGTCAATAATATCGACATTACGCGGTGCGACTGTCTCCAGTGCAATCTTCTGGTGGCCAAGATGTTTTCTAAGCAGGGCAATCACCGGAATCAAACGCGATAGCCCGGCATCATCCCCCGGCGAGGCGCCATTGTATAAATAAACCGTGTCAATATCGCGTTCGGCAAGCGCCGCACGCACCACTTCAACCAATTCCAGCGGGTCGCGCAGTGGTGGCTCGCTTTGATTGAGCATTGAATCGTACTGGCAATAGCCGCAAGCCATACCGGATTGCGCAAAGAAACCACAGCCCATCAGCGGGTGCAGAATCAGCAGGCGGTCGTGCAAAGCCGAGAAACTACCCATACGCGCGCCGCTACGTGTTTTTTTCCGGTAAAAATGCGGTGCTTCGAGTAATTGTACGTCCTGAATTTCACCACCGCAATCGAGACGGGCCTTGCCATTTTTCACCGTCAGCGAAAAACCGCTGTTTTCAGTAAACGGCTGACCGACCGGAACCGTACAAAACTGCCCGCTCGGCAATCGCACATCCACCACGGACTCCACAGCATTGGCTTGCGCCACATAACGTGAAGCATCGGGCAAGCCATCCGGCAACGCCAGACCACGACTGACCAATGCCAGTTTGGTACGCCCCGGATTGGCGAAAGGATGCAAATCGCTATTCATGGTCAGATATTGCTGCTCTTCTCCACACGAATTTTCCACTGTGAATCAGAAATACTTTCCTTGGAAAGCACCTTCTGCCCCTGCTCTTGCAGCGACAACGGTACATTTTCAATCGGTGCGCCATCATCAAGAATCACATCCAGCAGACTGCCAACCGGCATCGTTGCCAGTTTAATTTTGGTTTTGACAAAATTCATCGGGCAAGCCACTCCGGAAAGATCGAGCAATACAACTGCACCGGAAATCTCACTGTCTGAGACTTCAAGCGCAGCATCCGAGGCAACTTCCGTTACCGCTCCGGTATCCGCAGGAACAGCGGCAAAACGCGCCTCCGCCAATTTCAGCCATGCCGACTGTACATCACGCAATGTGGTTACGCCCGCTGCCGGATCAGCCAGATCAATACCCATCAAAGCGCCCTGCACGGCATTGAAGCCACCCATCACATCACTATCGCCTGCCGCATTGGCTATCAACAACGCAAATACACCTGAATCTTCTTCCGGTGCTTCTCCGTAGGCAACAAGGAAAGCACGCGCCGTTGAAATCGCCGAACGACGCAATGACGATTGCGCATCAGCCCAGAACATCGCATCAATATGCGCTTTGGCCAGCAACAACTCGTATCCTGCTTCAGAAACCAGCGCATCGGACATCGACAGCACCGCACCGGCACACTCGCCTTTCTTATTGCCCTTGGTATTGAAAGCTTCGTTTTCGCTCCAATCGTAAATCAGGCCATCCACTTCACCCGACTGACCGGCAAACGGCGCTAACACCGCATTGATGGCTTGCTGGCCGATTCGGGAGGCCCAGTCGTGTACCGTTTCATCCGCTTCGCGACCGTCTTTATAGGCATTGAGCATCGTGATTCCCGCTTCCGGTGCTCGCTTAGCCGGCACAGGATCAGTAGCAAAAGCCAGATGTTCGCCACCCTTGCCGGAACCACCGATATGCAGTTGATAATGCGGAATCATTTGACCGTCGATTTTTTTGGCTAAACCATGAAAACCAAGATCGGCAATATGGTGGCGCGCACAGGAATGCTGACAGCCTGACGCCTTGACAGTGATGCCCGAAAGTGCCGAATCTTCTTTAAAACCGGCAAGCAAAGGCTGCAAAGCTTCGGCCAGACCACGGCTGGAAGTAATGCCGAGACGGCAGGTTTCCGTCCCCGGACAAGCAACAATATCCGCAATACCGCGCGCATCCTTGGTTTGCAATCCAGCGGTATTCAACACCGCCTGCACTGCTTCCACATCCGCAGCATCAACACCGGTAATCACAAACCCCTGCTCGGCAGTCGCACGTAGACTTGCACCTGTGGACAGACGTGCTGCGCTGGCAACAGCCCGACACTGTGCCGGTGTCATATCGCCACGAAACAGATTCAGTAACACCGCCTGTTTGCCATCATGCTGCGCCACCACGCCACTTGGCGATTCAGGCAGCGAAGCCGTTGGCATGCGCCAATTCGCCTCGTTACACACATCACCGGCACGGGTCTTTTCAATAGCCGCCCGCTGCTTGCGATATTCCTCAATAAAACCGTCTACACCCAACTTCTTGGCCACATATTTAATGCGCGCACGTGCACGGCGTTTGCGCTCGGAATACTTGAAATGAATACGCATTAAAGCTTCACCGACAACAAACAATTCCGCCTCATCAATAAATTCTTCAAGCAGAATCGCACTCATCGGCTGACTGGACAAACCGCCTGCCGCCCAAACCTTAAAACCCGGTCGGCCATCTTTATGGGTAGCAATGAAACCGGCATCGTGCATACCGGACAGACCGCAATCAGTGTCACAACCGGAAAAAGCCACCTTGAACTTGCGTGGAAACTGCTGGGTTAACGGATGGCGCAGATAAAATTCAGCAAACTGACGCGCATGCACCGTCACATCGGCATGCTCTGCCGGGCACACACCAGCAAGAAAACAGGCGCTCACATTACGCACCGTATTGCCGCAAGCCTCGCGCGTGGTCAGTCCGACCGCATCAAGCCTGCGCAGAAACGTCGGTACATCGTCCAAAGCAACAAAATTCGTCTGAATATCCTGACGTGTGGTAACATGCGCCACCTTGGCCGGAGCCACAGTCACCGTGCCATCAGTCGGCAAACGACCCGTATAATCTTCCACACAATCAGCAATCACATCCAACTGATCAGCACTCAGCAAACCACCCGGCAACTTGATACGCACCATCTGTACGCCATCCTGACGCTGCCCGTAAACACCCATCTGCAATCGGAACGGCGTAAACCGTTCCTCGCTCATGGTTCCGGCGCGGAATGCCTTGTAACCGGCTTCGAATTCATCCACATCGGATGTCTGTGTAAAATTAAATCCTGTCATTTCAAACCTCTATACACTCTATGGTTCAACGCTGAACCGGCAAATTTCCAAGTCATTCACCAAATTTCAATTCACATGCCTGTTCGTAGGTCACCAGATCAGTCACTGTCTGATTCTCGCCGCACAACGGGCAAGCCGGATCTTTACGTAACTTCAATTTCCGCCATTCCATACGCAACGCATCGAAGGTCATTAATCGTCCGGACAGCGATTCGCCAATACCAAGCAATTCCTTGATAACCTCAACAGCCTGAATCGTTCCCACTGTTCCGGCCAGCGCGCCGAGAATTCCAGCTTCCGAACAGGATGGAACCAGCCCCGCAGGCGGCGGCTCCGGATACAAACAACGGTAACACGGGCCTTCGGCGTGTTGATGCGGCTTAAAGGTGGCTACCTGCCCTTCAAAACGGAACATCGCACCGGAAACCAGCGGTTTCTTCTCAAAAAAACAGGCATCGTTGACCAGAAAACGGGTCGGAAAGTTATCGCAGCCGTCAATCACCAGATCATAGTCGCGAATGATTTCGCGAATGTTCTCAGCGGTCACGAAATAGTTATAGGTATTTACCGTCACGTCCGGATTCAGCGCCTGCATGGAAAGCTTTGCACTTTCCACCTTCGGCATGCCGACGCGCTCCTGATTGTGAATAATCTGGCGCTGCAAATTGGACATATCCACCACATCGGCATCAGCAATACCAATCGTTCCAACACCTGCCGCCGCCAAGTAATAAGCTACCGGCGAACCAAGCCCGCCGGCACCAATCATAAACACCTTTGATTCGAGCAACTTCGACTGCCCTTCCGCACCCACTTCCGGCAAAATAATATGCCGCGAATAGCGTTCAATTTGTTCTTCTGTGAAATCAATCATGTAAATATTTTATAACCTCTTTTTACCGCAAAGGACGCAAAGTTACGCAAAGAAAAAGCGTTCAAAGAACCTTCACGTACTTCACGGTGAAAATATTTTTAAACCTCGATACCTTTGAATAAATCGGTGGACATATAACGCTCGGCCATCGAAGGAATCACGGCAACAATGGTTTTACCCTTCATTTCAGGACGTGCGGCAACGCGTAGTGCAGCAGCCACTGCAGCACCGGAAGAAATACCACCGGCAATACCCTCTTCATCCGACAATCGACGCGCCATTTGCAAAGCTTCATCGTTACCCACCTGCTCAACGCTATCGATAATATCCACATTCAGATTCTTGGGAATAAAACCTGCACCGATGCCCTGAATTTTATGCGGACCCGGTGTGCCACCGGAAATCACCGGCGAATCCACCGGTTCCACAGCAATCGCCTGAAAATCAGGATTGCGTGATTTGATCACCTCGGCAACACCGGTAATCGTGCCACCAGTACCCACGCCTGCGACCACCGCATCCACCTTACCATCAGTATCCTTCCAGATTTCTTCGGCGGTGGTTTTGCGATGAATTTCAGGATTGGCCGGATTCTCGAATTGCTGCGGCATAAAAGCACCTTCGGTCGAGGAACAGACCTCTTCGGCTTTCGCAATCGCACCCTTCATGCCTTTTTCGGCAGGCGTAAGTATCACTTCCGCACCCAGCAACTTGAGCAACTTGCGCCGCTCAAGGCTCATCGATTCAGGCATGGTCAAAATGCAACGGTAACCCTTGGCGCGCGCCACAAATGCCAGCGCAATGCCGGTATTTCCGGAAGTAGGCTCGACAATAACGCCACCCGGTTTCAATCGGCCATCGGCTTCCGCCGCCTCCACCATGGCGCGCCCGATACGATCTTTCACCGAGTTCAACGGATTGAAAAATTCCAGTTTGAGCAGAATATCCGCGCCCAAGCCCGCGCCCATGCGCTGTAAACGTACCAGCGGCGTACCGCCTACAGTTTCGGTAATGTTGTCAAATACAGCCATATCACACCTCGTTTGTCTTGATGATTATTAACCTTCAATCACGTTCTGTTCGATGGGTTCAACATGTACACCCTGCCCGACCAACCACGCCAATGCGCTTTCGATTACTTCCACTTTCCCCTCAAGTTCCAGCCCGACCAAACCCATGCTTTCTTTCACCTCGGCAGTGCGGATATTGGTCACCACATCAAACTCGCGGCTAAGCTTCCAGATAATCGGTTCGCGCACCGTCTGCTCGGAAAATGTCAGATAAACGCGTTGCTTCATTCGCGCTGACCACCGGCAATCGCAGGCACGATGGACACTTCGTCACCGTCTTTCAGCGCCGTAGCGCGTCCATCCAGAAAACGAACATCCTCATCATTGACATAAACATTCACAAAACGACGTATTTCGCCCTTCTCGTCGCACAATCGCTCTTTAATGCCGCCGTGTGCAGCTTCCAGATTTTCAATCATCTCGCCGACATTGGCGGCCTCGACAGTAACTTCATCAGCACCCCCGGTCAGTTTCCGCAACGGGGTTGGAATACGTACGCTTACACTCATATTTATCTCCTGTTTCTCGGTTTTTATGCTAACAACTACGCAACGCCATCGGCTTTCGCCAATACGTCAAATTCTTTCAAACTCGCATCAATAATACGCGGCTTGTCAATCGCATTGAGTACCGCTTCCTGCGTTTTCAGGCCATTGCCGGTGATGCACAGTACAATCGACTCATCACGTGGCAATTTGCCTGATTCAAGCATCTTGATAGCACAGCCCAATGTAACACCTCCGGCGGTTTCCGCGAAGATGCCTTCGCTTTCGGCAAGCAACTTCATCGCATCAATCACTTCCGCATCGGATACGTCCTCGGCCCAGCCGCCGGATTCACGAATCACCCGATTGGCGTAATAACCATCCGCCGGATTGCCGATAGCCAGCGATTTAGCAATCGTGTCGGCAACCACCGGATGAATCAGGTCGGTCTCGTCTTTTACCGATTTTGTAATCGGCGAGCAGCCGGTCGCCTGCGCCCCGTACATCGCCGTACTACTTTCATCAATCAATCCTAACTTAATAAATTCATGGATAGATTTGTGAATTTTTGTACACAGAGAACCGGAAGCCATCGGCACAACAATATGTTTCGGCGCTTTCCAGCCAAGCTGCTCCATGACTTCGTAACCGAGCGATTTTGAGCCTTCTGCATAAAATGGCCGCACGTTCACATTCACGAATCCCCAGCCATATTTTCCGGCCACTTCCGAGCACAAACGATTCACATCGTCGTATTTACCCTTGATGCCGATGATTTTAGTGCCGAAAATACCTGCCCCGAGCACCTTGCCCTGCTCCAGGTCGTGTGGAATAAACACATACGATTCCAAGCCCGCCGCCGCCGCATTGGCAGCGACCGAACCGGCCAGATTACCGGTCGAAGCACAGGCTACGGTCTTAAACCCGAATTCTACAGCCTTGGAAAGCGCTACTGAAACCACACGATCTTTAAACGAAAGCGTCGGATAACAGACCGAATCATTTTTGATATACAACTCGGATACACCAAGTAATTTTTCAAGATTTTTAGCACGCACCAGCGGCGTGAAACCATTTTGCGCACCGACGGTCGGCTCGCCTTCAATCGGCAGCAACTCTTTGTAGCGCCACATCGTCTGCGGACGCGATTCAATCAATTCACGGGTGAATTTCCCCTGCAATTTATCGTAATCGTAAGCCACTTCCAGCGGCCCGAAACAGAATTCGCAGACATGCACCGGGGCGATGTCATATTCCTGCCCGCATTCACGACATTTCAACGCACGTACAATACTTTTACTCATCCAACAACTCCGTTGCCGACACACTATCAAGGATTTCAGGGCAGAAAAAAACCCCGCCTAGGATAAAGCGAGGTTGCATGGGGCGGAACAGTCCGCAAAACCAACAACCGCTCCTTATCGCTCTTTACACTGATGAAAAACCATCGGTAAAGCAGGCATTGGCACCAGCTGCCCCGGATACATTTCAGTATTCCTTGGCCGGTTGCCGCAGTTTCATTGGGCCTGAAACCCTCCACTGCTCTTGATAAAGCCGGATAAAATTTTCAATTTCGATTTCTACAGCCTGGAAAGATAAAAGCAAGCCTGCAATGACATGGAAAATTGAATTCACAGCAAGAAAAAGGCGACCTTCAAGGCCGCCCTCGTCCTCAAATACAAACGCTTTAGAGCTGTTCAGCCTCAGCCGCCAGATAAGCCGCCACACCTTCCGGCGATGCATCCATAGCTTTTTTGCTCTTGTCCCAACCTGCCGGACACACCTCGCCATGCTCCTCGTGAAATTGCAACGCATCCACCATACGCAGCATTTCGTCGATATTGCGCCCCAACGGTAAATCATTGACCACCTGATGACGCACCACGCCTTCCTTATCAATCAGGAAAGAACCACGCAGAGCAATCGCACCATCAAACAATACGTCGTAATCGGAAGCAATCTGCTTGGAAAGATCGGCCACCAGAGGATACTGGATATTGCCGATACCGCCATCGTTTACCGGCGTGTTTTTCCATGCCAGATGGGTGAAATGAGAATCTACGGAAACGCCAATCACCTGCACGCCGCGATCTTCGAATTCCTTGAGGCGATGATCGAAAGCGATAATCTCGGACGGACACACAAAAGTGAAATCCAACGGATAGAAAAACAGCACCACATACTTGCCTTTGTGGCCGGACAGGGAAAAGTCTTCTTTAAACGAATTATCGCCCATCACAGCCGTGGCTGTGAAATCAGGGGCTTGTTTGGTTACCAGAACGCTCATTTGTAAACTCCTTGAATAAAATCGAGGGATAAAGCTAGCAAGCTGGCCTGCAATTGCCACCCCACAGGCTACAGGGATTTACCGCTCCACTCTCGTGACAAAGCAACTTATTGAGTGAAAAACTGCACCGGGATTGGCTTTATTCTGATCAAATCAAACAATACCGTATCGGACTTCCCGTTTCGCTTTCTTGTTGAATAACTCAAAATCGCACTCGAAGTGGGATTGCAACTCATCCACCCAGACTTTTGCAAGTGGCTCAATGGTTGTGTCGAATAACTATTGATAATAAAAGGAAAATCAGGCCATGGCTCACCATAACACGGTTTTTGCTCAGTTGCTTAAATTATTCCCGAGACATCAATTCGATTCACTCAGTCGGCAGCATAATGGCAAGCGTCGGAGTGATGCTTTACCACGCTGGTCACAGTTTATTGCACTGGCAACAGGTCAACTCGGTGGACGCAAAAGCTTGCGTAATATCACTACCTCACTGGATAGCCAATCTTCTTGGCACTATCACTTGGATTGCCGGAAAGTCAGTAAATCGGCTTTGGGTAGAGCCAATAAGAGGTTGGATTATCAGTTCTATTGCGATATTAGAGGACTGCTGTCAGGCTTTGGTATTGCGGTTTTTCTAGGAGTCTGCCGAACTTACGAGAAATCTACTGCGCGGCAGGGATAACGGCCTAAAACATCCTGATTTATCGTTACATAGTTACCACTATGCGCCTCAAAATCATGCTGTTTTGACGCGTTCCCCCACCTGCTCGCTACGATTACCTTAAGTCCGACAGGCTCCTAGGGAGGTGCTGAACAAACCATGATTCGTGACCCTGCACGTAAAATGAACGATTCCCGCGTTAAAGATTTAAGCCATAGCGGTGCTAT
>QILF01000086.1 GCA_003233235.1 Zetaproteobacteria bacterium | reverse complement strand
CGCGGATTCAACTCGTAAGTGCAACTTTGATGATAGTTTGAAAGAGCAAGCTGCGGTAGCAGCCTTGCGCTTTTCAAATATCACTCATCAAAGGAGCAAGAATGAACTACACGCAGCTTACCCAAGGACAACGGTAAACGGTATCAGATTGCCATTCTCAAGAAAGCAGGACATAAACAGACCGATATTGCCGATATGATTGGCGTGCATAAATCAACGATCAGCCGGGAGCTGGCTCACAACACAGGATTGCGAGGCTACCGTGCCAAGCAAGCACATTGTCTGGCGATACAGCGTCGGCAGAACAAGGCCAGACCGAGCATCACAGATCAGGACTGGCTCCGCATCGAAGCCCTGCTATGTCAGGAGTGGTCACCGGAAGAGATTGGGGAACGCCTGAGACTGGAGGGTCATCGGCCAGTGAGCCACGAATGGATTTACCAGCATGTGTATGCCGACAAGCGGAACGGCGGTGACTTGCACACCTTTCTGCGTTGTCAGAAGCAGCGCAAGAAGCGTTACGGCTCCAATGATCGACGGGGGAAAATCACCAACCGTATAGGCATTGAACAGCGCCCTGCCATCGTTGACCAGAAGGGACGCATCGGCGACTGGGAAGGCGACACCATCATCGGCAAGGGACACAAGGGTGCTATCGTTTCGCTGGTCGAACGCAAATCCATTTATACGTTGCTGGGCAAGGTCGAACGCAAGAAGTCTGATCTGGTCGCTGATATGGAGATCCGCCTGCTCTTACCGTTCAGAGATAGGGTGCATACCATCACCAATGACAACGGCCTAGAGTTTGCAGGTCACCAGAAGGTAGCTGCGAAGCTTAAGGCTGACATCTTCTTCGCTCACCCATACGCATCATGGGAACGAGGCTTAAACGAAAACACCAACGGCCTAGTACGGCAATACATCCCCAAGAATCGAACGTTCGCTACGGGCACTGATGCTGAGATTGACTTCATCATGCACCGGCTCAATCATCGGCCAAGAAAAACGCTGGGATATAGAACCCCACATGAGGTGTTCTTCAATACCCAAACTCAACTCACCGGAGTTGCACTTGGTAGTTGAATCCGCGTTGTTTAGAAAAAAACAAATACTGAGAAATAATGAGGTAGAATAACGCATTAACCGGCCTTGTGGGGCTCCCAAACGGAAACACCAATGGTCTGCTGCCAGCATTTCCCCAAGGGCAGCAGCTTTAGAAACGCAGCAGCTTTAGAAACATGACTGATCAAGCTCTTGCAGAAGCAGTGAAAAAGATTAACCATCGACCCAGAAAGTGCCTCGGCTACCAGACGCCTCACGAAGTCTTTAACTCAGCTAAAAATGGGGCACTTAGAAGTTGAATTCGCCCTTTCATCATGCTTTCACTTTCACTTGCTTGCTTTCATAAAAATGGAGAAGTCAAATGGAAACAAATGTACAAATAGATCCGTCTAAAATCATGCAGGTTGGCATGGGTTTTTGGGCATCAAAAACCTTGCTTACAGCTATTAACATGGCGTTGTTCACGTATTTGTCGAAAGAGGATATGTCAGGGCAAAGGATTAGAGAAAAGCTAGGCCTCCATGAACGGAGCCTTTATGACTTTCTGGACACGCTGGTAGCATTAGGTTTCTTGAAAAGACGCGGGTTGAAGGAAACCGCTATATACAGCAATGCAAGCGATACTGATTTGTTTCTTGATAAGAACAAACCAAGTTATGTTGGTGGAATTTTAGAAATGGCTAACAACAGGTTGTATCCATTCTGGCATCATCTTGAAGAGGGGCTAAAAACAGGCTTACCCCAAAATGAAGTTAAAACCGGAGGCAAAGCAATTTTTGAAGCATTGTATGCCAATGAAGAAAAACTCCGTGAGTTTTTAAATGCAATGGGCGGAATACAAATGGGGAACTTCATGGCTTTTGCTAATAAGTTCGACTTTTCCAGCTATAAAACCCTTTGTGATATTGGTGGTGCAGGTGGGTATCTATCAGCCCAGGTTGTCATGAACCACGATCATATGCGCTGTACTTCGTTCGATCTTCCTCCGGTAAGCCCGATCGCAATAGAAAACATTGGTAACATGGGTTTGGGTGATAAGGTAAACATTCAATCAGGAGACTTTTTCAAAGATGAATTTCCAAAAGCAGATATTATCACGATGGGAAATATTCTTCATGATTGGGGCATGAATGATAAAAGAACCCTGATGAAAAAAGCGTGTGAGGCACTACCCTCAGGAGGTTCATTGGTGGTGATTGAGAATATTATTGATGATAAGCGAAAAGAAAATGCTTTTGGTCTCATGATGTCTTTGAATATGTTGATTGAAACGCCCGAAGGTTATGATTTTTCTGCAGCGGATTTTGATGGTTTGGCAAAAGAAACCGGTTATTCCAAAACCTCAATCATTCCATTGGCTGGCCCTTCAAGTGCAGTGATTGCAATCAAGTAAATAAAAAGCACAAAAGTATCGACATTCGATGCCATTCGGAACAATTTATTTATTTCGTGGTATGGCAGGTATTGAATGCTGGAACTATGCGTTTATTGCAATGCTCATTCGCAAAACATCTGATTAGAGGTCGTCGCTGCTGGCCTTGAAGCGTTTCATCGCAGCATAGATTTTCTTGGGATAACGAAGGCTGCCAAGTGAGCCGTTGTAAGCAGCCAGCGTCCTGTCCAAACTGTGGTAACGATCCTTATACATGCGCAAAATCGCGCAGCCGTAGCGAATGTTTGTTTCAATCTCGAAAAGATTATCATCCTTGCTGCCGAGTTTCTTTTTCCAGAATGGCATCACCTGCATCAGCCCGTTCGCCCCGACATTACTCACCGCAAAATGATCGAACTGCGATTCGGTGGCAATCACTGCCAGAATCAGCTCTGGCGATAAATCGAAACGCTGACTATAAATATACACCCAGCGGGCAATCGTTTCCGCCTCCGCATCATCCGGAACCTGTTTGCCAATCAGCTGGCGCATATCCTTCATCCACACGGCTTCTTCAAAATTCGGCTGCGTGACCTGCTTCACCTGCAAATCATGGCGCAAACGTTCTTCTTCCGCAGGTTGTAAATCGAGATTTCCGACACTCGTTTCAACCATTTTCATGGTCGTCGAGCCCTGCGCAATACGTTGTTTCTGCTCCGGCGTTCCGGCCAACCATAACGGCAACGTAACGGCAAACCCGACAATCATAATACCGGCAAGGATCGCCTTCGGAGGCATACCTCCGAGCTTGGCACGCAGTTCGGTGGCGTTCAGATTACCGCTCCGCGCAGCGATTCAGCCAATGCTGTGATTTCCGCAACAGCATCATCCAGCAGCACACTGCTGCGCTCTCCACCGCGCACCCCCGCTTCAATCACACCTTCTTTCAAACCGCGCTCGCCAACCACCACCTGCAACGGAATCCCGATCAACTCCGCATCCTTGAATTTTACACCGGGCCGCTCCTTGCGCTCATCCCACAGCACACCCAGCCCGGAGGCCTGCAACGACGCGTACAAATCCTGCGAAGCTTGCACCACCACCTCGCCCTGCCCCATCGAAATCAACACCACATGAAAAGGAGCCATCTCCAACGGCCATGCGATACCGGCATCATCGTGACACTGCTCAACAATCGCCGCCATCAAACGCGACACGCCAATGCCGTAACAACCCATCGTTGCTGTTTCGCGTTTACCGTTCTGCGCCTGAAAGCACACCTCCAGCGGCTGCGTATAACGCCTGCCGAGTGCAAACACCTGCCCGACCTCAATACCACGCGACAATGCCATTGCACCGCCGCATTTCGGGCAGTTATCGCCAGCCCGCGTTTGGCGTAAATCAGCAAAAACCGCCGCCACATCGCGCCCCATATCCACAGCGCGCAGATGTGAGTGGACCGCATTTGCACCGGCAATCATGCCAATCGCATCACGCAGACTTTCATCGCACAGCACCGGGCAATTGATGCCGACCGGTCCGACAAATCCAGCCACGCCACCGACAGCTTCGATTTCAGTATCCGCAGCCATTTCCAGCGCATCCGCATTCAGCGCGTGCAATAGTTTGATTTCCTGCACCTGATCGTCGCCGCGCACGCAAACCGCCACCACTTTGCCGTCGAATTCGCCACCGGACACCTGATACATCAGCGTTTTAATCAGCAATGCTGCATCTACACTCAAAAATGCCGTTACTTCCTCAATACTGCTGGCGTTCGGCGTATCCACTCCGGCAAGCTCGGCAGCCTCGCCATCCGGCACACTGCGGATGGATTCGGCCTTCTCGACATTGGCTGCATATTCACAAACCGCGCAATGCGCAATCAAATCTTCACCGGAATCAGCCAGCACGTGGAATTCATGCGAATCACTGCCACCGATGGAGCCGGTATCGGCCTCTACAGCGCGAAATTTAAGTCCTAGACGAGTGAAAATCCGCTGATAAGCGGCAAACATATTCTGATATTCGCGCTGCAAATCGGCATCGTCGGCATGAAAGGAATAGGCATCTTTCATAATAAATTCGCGCCCACGCATCAGCCCGAAGCGCGGACGGATTTCATCACGAAATTTGGCCTGAATCTGATATAAATTCATCGGCAACTGCTTGTAGGAACGCAATTCGCGCGCCACCAGATCGCAAATCACCTCTTCATGCGTCGGCCCGAGGCAGGATTCGTGCTGATGCCGGTCGTTAAAACGCAACAGCTCCGGCCCGTATTTTTCCCAGCGCCCGGATGCCTTCCACAACTCCGACGGCTGCACCATCGGCATAAGTAACTCCTCGCCTCCGGCAGCATTCATCTCCTCGCGCACCACCGACTCAATACGGCGCAACACACGCAAACCGAGCGGCAGGAAATCGTAAACTCCGGAGGTGACACGGCGGATATAACCCGCGCGCAGCAGCAGTTTGTGCGAAATAACCTCGGCATCTGCCGGATCATCGCGCAAGGTAGGAATAAAGGCGTGTGAGTATCGCATAGGCCGGTATGCTAGCGACAGATAGCACATCACGGTAGAGCGCGCGCATATGAAGCGAAAAACCACGCATAGTTAGAGCCACTTGCAAAAGTCGTGAGCGGCGATTTACTTCCCCACTCCGGCGCGATTTCATTTGGAATTTCGGCAAATGGAACCACCATTCATCTCATTCCAACTCAAAATCGCACTCGAAGTGGGATTGCAACTCATCCACCCAGACTTTTGCAAGTGGCTCTTTAGATTCCGACAACTCTTCCGAAGCGCTTCCGTATCTGGCAAAATCGGGACATGAAATTATCCAATCGCGTTCAACAGGTCAAAACCTCCGCCATCACCGCCAAAGCCGCCGAACTTCGTGCTGCCGGTAAGAATATCATTTCACTTTCCGTCGGCGAACCTGATTTCTAAATACCTCGATCTCCTAGGATGTAAGGATGAGAGAAGATGTGCACTGCCTACAAAGCATTGAGATGGGCTTCCGCTTCGCTCCACAGGGTGTGAACACAAATCGACTGAAGAATGATGAAATTCACTTGCCCTTGCTAAAACAAAGGATATATCCGCTGTGCTGACCGGATATTAACCGCTATAAGGAATGACGCTGGATATGGCACTCCCATTCCAATCGAAGCGATAGTGTGGGCCTTGAGTTGCGGGAGATAATGCTACCGGCCTGAAAATCGCCAGACATTCGCCGTCAAGCTGCCGAACGCTGCTATAGGCGATGCCCATGACGTTCGCTTTCCGCAGTGTCGCGCCATAGGGTTGCGAAGCTGAATAGTCGTTGGGGCGATAAACATCCGGGAGCGCTGGTTGCATGCCTCTTATATCCTGCATATCCGCGTTGACATCTGCGAAATAGGCTCGCATGTCCGTTTGCAACGGCCCTTCCTTCGTCGCCAGATAAAACCGGGCCATGTGATGACTGACTTCGGCAATAGCTGTATGCATATCTCTGCCCGCATAGTAAACACCATATGAACCATCGGAGAATCTACTGCCTGATGGATTGGAATGCGTAAATGCAGCCATGATCGGCGTTGACCCTGCGCCATATATTCGATCAGCAGGATCAACCAGAAAAACATCTCCCTCTTCATTCCTTAAGCGCTCATTGGTCATGCTTTCCAGTTGATAAAGCGCATCATAATCGCTGCTGTCCGCCACTCGCTCGAACAAAAGAATGGGTGGAAATCGACTTGGAACAAGTCGGACGGTTTGCCTCCAGCAAATACAGGAGGTGGCTGGGATCAAGCCCGGCCACCTCTCATAGCATCCAGATACTGTCTGGTCACAAAGAGATCGGCCATGTTTCCAGATAGCATCCGTTGCAGCGCACTCTGCCCATTAAATAGAGATGCTGCGTTCGGCTTCCTCACCCATGCATCGGCAGCTTCATTGTTCTGTAGCAGAATCTGCAAATCCTTGTAAATACCAAGAATGTAGGAAATACGCTCTAGAGCATCGTGGGAAAGGGAAATATTTGTATCGGCCTTCCATTTGTAAAAGGTGGAACGTGGAGGCGTACCGAGAAGCACGCGTGCCTCCATGTCCTTAATATCCCATGCTCGCATGATATTGAAAAACACCTTCAGACCAGCCGAAGACATGGCTCTGGTATTCGATTTGGCTACTTGTTTCATGGCAAACCTCCTTTTATTGGTCCAATTATAGACTATATCTAGTATAAAGTCTATATATGGATTATCCTACTCACATTCCACTCCTAAACTCAGCACAGCGCCCTCAAACCGCACACAGACGCCTTTGCACAGCACCTTTCGGAGCGCGCCCGCTTCTGGCAAAATCCGCTGTATGATCAAATTATCCAATCGCGTTCAACAGGTCAAAACCTCCGCCACCCTCGCCATCACCGCCAAAGCCGCCGAACTTCGCGCTGCCGGTAAGAATATCATTTCACTTTCCGTCGGCGAACCGGATTTCGAAACCCCGCAGGCCGCACGCGAGGCAGGCATTGAGGCCATCACAACAGGCTTCACCCGCTATACGGCTGTTCCCGGCATTCCAGAGCTCAGAGAAGCGATTGCGGAAAAATTCCACCGTGACAACGACTTGGATTACGCCATTGAAGACATTCTCGTTTCCACCGGCGGCAAGCAATGTATTTTCAACCTGCTGCTGGCGCTGATGAATAACGGCGACGAAGCCATTATCCCCGCTCCGTACTGGGTTTCCTACCCGGATATGGTGCTGCTTGCCGATGGCAAGCCGGTGATTGTGGACACCACTGCCGATGCGGATTTCAAGCTGACCGCAGCACAACTTGAAACAGCCATTACCCCGAAAACGCGCCTGCTGTTCCTCAATTCGCCATCCAACCCGACCGGCATGGCCTATTCACATGATGATCTCGCCGCACTCGGCACGGTGATTCGTAAACATCCGAACATCATCGTCGCCACCGATGATATGTATGAAAAAATATTATTCGATGGTAAAAAATTTGCCACCTTCGCGCAGGTCAATCCCGATTTAAAAGCACAAACCGTCACCTTAAGCGGCGTTTCCAAAGCCTATTGCATGACCGGCTGGCGTATCGGCTTTTGTGCCGGACCACGCGAACTCATCAAGGCGATGAGTAAAATTCAGGGCCAATCCACCTCCAACCCATCCTCTATTTCACAAAAAGCAGCTCTCGGCGCACTGCTCGGGCCGACTGATGCATTGGAAGAAATGGTGCGTGTCTACGAAACCCGCCGTACGTGGCTGGTTAATGCCATCAACGCCATCCCCGGCATGCACAGCATTGTCCCCGATGGCGCATTTTATGTATTCCCGTCTGTCATCGGCTGGCTGGACAAAAAAACGCCAGATGGAACCATTCTGAACGACGATGTGGCCGTTTGCGAATGGCTGCTCGAAGAAGCCGGTGTGGCGCTGGTTCCCGGCACAGCATTCGGCTCTCCCGGCCATGTGCGCTTTTCCTACGCCGTCTCGCAGGATACGCTGGAGGATGCAGTGAACCGCATCGCCAAAGCAGCAGCGCAGTTACAGTAAGCCGCCCGCACACCAATATGCCGCATCAAGTGCTTATTGAGGTCTGTCAGGGGCCGGAATGCGACAAATGCGGTGGTCCAAAGCTGCTCGCCGAACTGACCATGCTCGGTATTGCCGCACAAGCCGGTCATTGTCAGGGCTTGTGTCACGAAGCGCCGATGGCGCGCATCGGTAAACGCGCTATTGCCGATGCCACCGTCGATAAAATCGCTATACGACTGGAACAACAATCCGCCTAATTTTCTAACAGTTTCAATAAATCCTGTTCGGAAAGCACCGGCACACCAAGTGCTTCCGCTTTGGCCCGCTTGGAACCGGCTTTTTCACCGGCAATCACCGCCGTTGTTTTGGCAGAAACAGAGGATGCGACCTTCGCCCCCAAGGCTGCCAAGCGCTCCTTGGCCTCGCTGCGATCCATCACCGGCAAGGTTCCAGTCAGCACGTAGGTTTTGCCGACCAGCGGACGTTTCTGTTCCGGCATGTTACTTTCAGGCCAGTGAATACCGGCATCCAACAAACGTTGCAATACTTCCCGATTGTGTGTCTGCGCAAAAAATGTCTGCACATATCCAGCCACCACCGGTCCGACATCGGGTACATCTTGCAATACGTCCGTATCAGCCTGAATCAACGCCTCAAGCGAAGCAAAATATCGTGCCAGCGAAGCCGCCGTCGCCTCACCGACTTCGCGAATACCCAGCGCATAAATGAACCGCGCCAGCGTTGTTTTTTTACTGGTTTCGATTGCGGCAATCACATTGGCCGCCGATTTTTCGCCCATGCGCGGCAAAGCGACAAGCTGCTCTGCTTGCAAACGGTAAATCCCGTCAACATGAGAAATCAGCTGCACATCAAGCAGTTGCTCAACCAGTTTATTGCCCAAACCATCAACATCCATCGCCCGACGCGATACAAAATGCCGAATCGCTTCTTTCAACTGCGCGCTACAAAACAACCCGCCTGAACAACGCGCTACCGCTTCATTTTCGATTTGCACAACCGCCGAACCACACACCGGACAAACATCAGGCAGTTCAATCTCCCGCGCATCGTTACCGCGCTTGTCAGTCAAGACACACGCCACTTCGGGAATCACATCACCCGCACGCCGCACCACCACAACATCACCGATGCGCACATCCTTACGGCGAATCTCATCCATATTATGCAGCGTCGCATTGCTCACCATTACACCGCCAACCGCCACCGCCTGCAAACGCGCTACCGGCGTTAACGCGCCGGTTCTCCCGACTTGAAAATCCACATCGAGCAAGCGGGTTTGCACTTCTTCAGCCGGAAATTTATGTGCAATCGCCCAGCGTGGCGACCTCGCCACCGCACCGAGTTCATCGTGCAAAGCCAATTCATTCACCTTATAGACCACGCCATCAATATCGTAATCCATGCTCGACCGGCGCTCCAGAATACTGCAATAATGTGCAATCAATGCATCAACATCGGGAAGTACGGCAACCGTCTGCACAGCAAAATTCATCCCTTGCAAACGCATCAGCAAATCAAATTGTGTTTCGGCAAAACCCTTGCCGCCTTCGCCGATTCCATAGGCGAAAAAACCGAGCGAACGGCTAGCCGTGACCTTCGCATCCAATTGCCGTAGCGAACCGGCAGCGGCATTACGTGGGTTGGCAAAAATCTTCTCTCCGGCATCCAATTGCGCACGATTGAGCGCCGCAAAAGCCGTTTTGGCCATATAAACCTCGCCGCGCACCTCCAACAATTGCGGAATATCATCACCGGACAATCGCCACGGAATACCGGAAATCGTTCGCACGTTATCGGTAACATCTTCGCCCGTACGGCCATCGCCGCGCGTTGCCGCAACCGTTAAAAAACCCTGTTCGTAACGTAAATTAATCGCCAGACCATCGATTTTCGGCTCCGCGATATAAGAAAATGGTGTTTCATCAAGCAGCTTGTGCACGCGTTTATCAAAATCGCGCACTTCATCCGCATCAAAAGCATTGGCCAGCGACAGCAACGGCATGCCATGTGTTCGTGTGGAAAAACGCTCGCCCAGCGGCGCACCGACAAGCTGCGTCGGTGAATCGGCAGGCACAGGTTCGTCCGATTCAGCTTCCAGCTTTTGTAATTCACGTAATTTACGGTCGTACTCGGCATCCGGAATTTCCGGTGCATCAAGCACATAATAACGGTAGTTATGTTCCTTCAGTTCGGCGCGTAGCGCCGCGATACGTGCTTGCAGCGCGCCACTCAACCCGGCGATTTCTCCAAAAGCAGGGTGTTGATGGCCTTGAGTACGGTTTTATCTGTCCAATCCACCGCACCGACCAGGTGAAAACGCACCTTGCCGCTGCGGTCGATAAGAAAAGTTTCCGGATAGCGAAACACGCCGTAGCGTCTTGCAACCGACCCGTCCGCATCATGCACCACCTCGAACGGGATGCTGTATTCTCGCACAAAACCAACCAGTTGATTGCGGTCTTTGTCTACCGAAGCTGCGACAATAACCAGTCCTTTGTCCTTAAGCTGCTTATGCAGTTCAGCCATTGACGGCATTTCCTTGCGGCATGGCGGACACCATGTCGCCCAGAAATTCAGCAGCACCACCTTACCCTTGGGAAGGTGCTGCTGCACACCGGACAAGTCGGGAAGGGTGAAATCAGGCGCCACATCGCCCTCCACTACCTTTCCGCCGGGTTCAGGCAGGAGCACCAATGCCCCCGCAACAACAGCGGCTAGTATCCCGCCCATAATCAACCAGCGTTTCAACATGGTACGCTCTCCCGTTTAGCATGTAATTCGGCGTGTAATTCGGCAAAACTAACACAATGCTGAAAACGCTTTTCGCCATCAATCAACAACACCGGCACATCGTTACCGTAGCGCACCAACAATGCCTTATCGCAATCCACATCAACCACTTCCCACGTGCATAAACCTTGCTCCGCAGCTTGTTTGACGACACGCTTTGCATCGTCGCACAAGCAACACTGGCGACGGCTCATCAATTGCAGATGTGCCGTATGCAGCTTCTCCTGCAACATCATTTCTCCGGCGTGCGCGGTAAACGCAATACTACAAAAACAGTACTGCCATGGCGATCAAGCAATAACTGCAATACTTCCATATCTTTGCTATCCGCGAGAAGTTTCTGGAATTGCTTCACATTGGCAACAGGCCTTCGATTTAACTGAAAAATCACATCGCCGCGATCAATGCCGGCAACTGCAGCCGGTGAACCTTTCTGCACCTGTTTCACGACAACGCCTTGTTTTACACGCGCCTCCAGCGCAGCTGCGGTTTCCGCATCCAGATCACTCAGCGCTAGACCCAGTCGAATTCGGGATTTATGCGTTTTATTTTCCGCAGATGCTGTTTCCGGCATTTTCTCAACCGTCACCTGCTTGTTAATCGACTTGCCGTTGCGTATCAGTGCAAGCTCTACCGAATCGCCCGGTCGATGACTGGCGATAAGCAATGGCAACGCATTCATCTTTTTAATCGGATGACCATCGACAGAAATAATCACATCGCCAGCCTTGATGCCGGCCTTATCCGCCGCAGATCCATTTTCCACCTGCCGCACCAATGCCCCATATTTGTTTTTCAGGCCCAACGCTTCCATCGTAGCTTTATCTACATTACCGATATATACCCCGAGCCGGGCGCGCGTTACATGACCTGTTTCGCGCAATTCATTGAATACCGTTTCGGCCATGTTGATGGGAATGGCGAAACCAATGCCATTGTTACCGCCACTACGCGAATAAATAGCCGTGTTGATGCCGACCACTTCACCCTTGGTATTAAACAAAGGGCCGCCGGAATTTCCCGGGTTAATCGCCGCATCGG
This sequence comes from Zetaproteobacteria bacterium, assembly GCA_003233235.1. Taxonomy (GTDB): domain Bacteria; phylum Pseudomonadota; class Zetaproteobacteria; order Mariprofundales; family Mariprofundaceae; genus UBA1543. Next base: position 3,335 of record QILF01000086.1, on the reverse strand, counting down.
TTTGAATAAAACTGTCGTAAGGGCCAGCACCAATCACCCGCCCTTTGGCGGAAACAATACCAGCCGTCACCGTCTGTTCGAGGCCGAACGGATTGCCAATCGCCACCACCCAGTCGCCAACACGAAGCTTGTCAGAATCACCAAAATGTACCGAATGCAGTCCTTTGGCCTCGATTTTCAATAGACCGACATCCAGTTTCTCATCGGTGCCAATCACTTTGGCTTTATATTCTTTACCATCTTTGAGCTTAACGACAACCTCGGTCGCCCCCTCCACAACATGATTATTGGTCACCACATAACCATCCGAGGAAATAATAAAACCGGTTCCCAGCGCATGACGTTCCTGTGGCGGCATATTTTGTGAAAAGCCGTGAAAGAACTGATCGAACGGCGAACCCGGTGGAAACCCGAAACCCGGCGGCATGCCGCGACGTCCTTTGACCATTTGAGTGGTGCTTATATTCACAACTGCATCGGCCTGTTCGGCGGCCAAATCGGCAAAACTGTTAGGCATAGCTTTTGCATCGGGTAAAAAGAAGGTTGAAACGACAAGACAAAGGGCAAGCAAACGAAATAATTTCACGCATTAAACTCCTTGGTTGGATTCAGAAGGCGCGATTTTGCGCGGAGAAAGATGAAAAAGAAATGAAAAAAACGCCTTTTTAGAAAATTCATTCGCCGTGAACAGGAATATCGACAGCTTTTGCGCGAATACGCACGATGCGTGCACCACTCATTTCATCCCGATGGCTACGCCTAAGCCATAAAAACACACCAGCCATACCGGTCAGTGCTGCTCCCGCCGCCCATAATTCCGGCTCGGCAGCAGACATCGCCAGCGCAACAGCACGGACGCTAAAACCAGCAATGAAAAAACCCAACATCGGTGCACCGTAAAGACGCAGGGCCGCACGCAGAAATTCTGCATCATCCACTTCGATGACCACCTCATCGCCAATTTTCGCACCCATCCGGTTGGCAACGCGCATTTCCGCAAACCGCTCAAACCACGAACCGAGCGTGCTGCAAGAGCTTTTTCCAGCACAATTGCCACAAGCGGTCGCCCGCCGTCCGCGCACCAGCGCCTCACCGGGCTTCACGTCAACCACCAAAACTGCCTGTTCCATGCGCACCTCTAGCCAACAACATCATCCATTCACAGCAAATATTTACCGCAAGCACTGTCGTGACGTAGGATAAGGACATTCCATGATGAAAAACAACCACGAATTCGACTACCTTATTATCGGCAGCGGCGCCGCTGGCCTTTTTGCGGCCAACAAACTGGCTGAACATGGCCGTGTGGCTATCATCAACAAGGGTGAATTTTCCGAATCCAGCACCTGGTACGCACAAGGTGGTATTGCCGGGGTTATGGATGCCGCCGATTCAGTCGAAAATCATATCGCCGATACCCTACGCGTCGGTTGCGGACTTTGTCATGCGGATGCTGTCGAAGAAATTATCGGTTCCGGCAGACGCATCATCGAAGAACTCATTGAGTACGGTACGATTTTTGATACCGAAGGCGAAAAACTGCACCTGACCCGCGAAGCAGCGCATTCGCATCGCCGCATCGCCCACGCCAAAGATGCCACCGGCAAAGCTGTCGGTGAAGCACTGCTGGCTCCGGTGGTAAACAATCCGAATATCACCTGTTTCCAAAAACATATGGCCGTGGATGTCATTACCGCACGTCATCTCGGCGGTTATATGCAGGGGCCGAACCGCTGTCTCGGTGCATATGTTCTCAATCTGGACGGCAAGGTGTTCAATATTGCCGCCCGACACACAATTCTGGCGACCGGTGGCGCAGGTAAAGTATATCGCTACACCTCCAACCCGCATGTTGCCACCGGCGATGGCATTGCCATGGCATGGCGCGCCGGCTGCCCGGTAATGAATCTTGAATTCATCCAGTTCCATCCCACCTGCCTGTATAACCCGCAGGGCTCCACTCAACTCCTGACCGAGGCATTGCGCGGCGAAGGCGCATTACTCACCGATGCGCAAGGACGGCGTTTCATGCCGGATTACGATTCAAACGGCGAACTGGCTCCGCGAGATATTGTAGCCCGTGCCGTTGATCATGAAATGAAAAAACTCGGTTGCGACCACATGTATCTGGATGCACGGGCTCTGGGCAAGAAAAAAATCGAAGCGCATTTCCCTAATATTCTCAATCGCCTGCTTAAACTCGGTATTGATATGCGTGAACAGCCCGTTCCTGTTGTACCTGCTGCGCATTACCTGTGCGGCGGCGTACAAACCGATGTGGCTGGTCGCACGGCCATCAACGGCCTGCATATTATCGGCGAAACCGCTTGCACCGGCCTGCACGGAGCCAATCGTCTGGCCAGCAATTCATTACTCGAATGTCTGGTCATGGCCGAGCGGTGTGCCGGGTTTGTCAGCACACAACCTGAAATATCGCAACCGCACCTGCCTGAATGGGATGCCAGCGGCGTTAAACCGGAAACCGAACGTGTGCAAATCAAACAAAACTGGGAAGAAATTCGCACCACCATGTCCAATTATGTCGGTATTGTCCGCTCCGACGAGCGTCTGCGCCGCGCCCGCCGCCGCTTAGCCATCATCCGCGAAGAAATCGCCTCCTACTATTGGCAACACCCTATTAGTCGCAACCTGATCGAATTGCGCAACCTGTCGCTGGTCGCCGAACTGATTGTACGCTCAGCCCAACAGCGTATGGAATCGCGCGGCCTGAACTATTCCACCGACCATCCGCAAACACTTCCCGAAGCCAAAGACACGGTGCTAAGCCCGGATTTCTGGTGAGCGATACAGAAACCCGCTGCCTGCGCATCATCATCAGCGGAAAAGTGCAAGGTGTCGGTTTCCGCTACTGCACAAAAAAGCAAGCGGATAGATTGGCGATTACAGGCTGGGTGCGCAATCTTCCCGACGGCAATGTGGAAACCCTGATCTATGGCTCATCCGCTCAACTCAATACCATGCTTGCTTGGCTCTCCCGGGGTCCTGAACATGCCCGCGTGACCGGATGCCATACCAACCCGAGCAATTTAACGCAACCGAAAGCCTTCACCATCTCGCATTGACCCTAAAGCTATCCCCTTCAATCAACTGATTCCGAATAGCTGGAACCGGCCAAACCCGGCCCTTCAAGACAGAGGGTCAACATCCCCAGTTGGTTAACGAGGCTAGTACAGATTCACTTGCGTTGCGGCCTGTAGCTTTGCCTTCGCGGAACTTACAGCACGTAATTAGAGCTTCCTCAAAAAGCTCATTTCAAATTCACCATCCATCAACAGTAGCTGGCATGTGAATCGGATTAAAACGCAGCAGAGCAG
>QILF01000093.1 GCA_003233235.1 Zetaproteobacteria bacterium | reverse complement strand
GTTGCAATCCCGCTTCGAGTGCGATTTTGAGTTGGAATGAGGTGAATGGTGGTTCCATTTGCCGAAATTACAACTCAAAATCGCGCCGGAGCGGGGAAGTAAATCGCCGCTCACGGCTTTTGCAAGTGGCTCATAAGTGTAAATCACCCTCAGCGTCTGTTGCGCCCGCGCATGGCGTCGCGCAGCAGATAGATTTCAATAGCTGCGGCAACGGTCACAACAATAACGATGAGGGTGATTTCGACTTTTTCGCTAACCAGCCCGCCGACAAACATGTGCACCGTGTAGGCGAAGATGAATAACGACGCCAATCCGCTGATACTATATACCAATAATTCTCTCATGGGCACATGATGGTTGTGCGCAGTGTATCCGGCAAGTGTGATGTTTGTGCGGGTGAGGGTTTTGGCCCTATTCACAGATAAATAGTTATTACGGTGCTTGACATGTATTTGGCTAAGGATATTGTTCCGTTTATTAAAGGGAATTCATCTTGAGTTCACTTAAGTAAGAGAGGAGGGCTAAATGAAAAGTTCGATTTGGTTAACCCTAGTCGCTGGTTTCACCACAGGTATGGGTAATGGTTCGGTATTTACCGCTGCATTTCTACTGGCTGTTGGTCGTGGGCCGTTCAGTGAAGCGGGTATGTGGTTTATGGATCCTTATGATCCACGCACCTTTCAAGGTACGGCAGACTGGATTATGTTTATCTTCGGTTTTGCATTTTGCGGAATTCTCGGTTATGCACTCAAGCAGCATGCTTTGCTTGAAGGCATGCGAAAGGAGGAATAGAAATGGATACAATCGCATCAATTCTGGGTGTTACACTCGCTTTCTCAAGTATGTGGTTTGCTTGGTATCTGCTGATGCCCGGCCTTCCGGATGGGCAAGAAGATGAGAACTATTAAAAAGTTTCTAAAACTACACCAAAAAATCGCTAGGGGGTCTTTCTAAAGATGCTTAAACATTTATTTGCAAAAGAAGAGGATATACCACAGGGCAGCGCGGGGATATTTTTTGCAATATCATCCATTTGCTGGTTTATAATCGGTACGGGGCTGGGTTCGTTCAATGCTGCCAAGCTCGGTTTTCCTGATTTCTTTCATGGTTCGTATGCGTTGCAGTTCGGTCATATGCGTCAGGTGCACGTGCACGCCGTTATTTTCGGCTGGATTGCCATGGCTTTTGCCGCATCCATGATGTACATCACGCCGGCTCTGGGTAATACCAAGCTGTGGTCTGAGAAGCTGGGTATCTGGAACTGTCTGTTATATAACGTAGGCCTATGTCTGGCATTGGCCCTGCTCTGGTCTGGAATCACCTCTGGCCGTGAGTATTCCGATCATATCTGGCCGATTGACTTGTACATCGCCTTCGTGATGGTTGTTCCGTGGTCTCTGAATGTATGGATGACGATTCTTAACCGCCGTACGCAGGGTATCTATACCACCAACTGGTTCTTTGCCGCTAGCATGTTCATGCTGATTATCGTGTTTCTGATTGGTAATATGCCTGAATTCCTGCATCTGACAGGCTTGAATGAAGCGTACATGACTTGGTGGTTTGCGCATAACGTTCTGGGTCTTCTGATTACCCCGGTTGCGGCAGCAATTACCTACTATATCGTACCTAAGGTTACGGGTAACCCGCTGTATTCGCATCGTGTGGGTCATTTGCATTTCTGGTCTATCGTGGTCTTTTACTCCACACCGGCAGCCCATCATCTGATGAGTTCACCGCTTCCGGAATGGCTGAAATCTTTCGCATCTGTGGAAGGTGTGCTGATTCTGGTGCCAGCAGTTGCCTACGTCTGTAACATCCTGCTAACCATGCAGGGCCGCTGGACCATGTTTGTCGAAAATATCGAGATTAAGTTCACCATTACCGGTGTGCTGCTTGCTATTCCGTTGAACATGCAGGGCGGTTTCCAGCAGACACGTGCCATTAACTGGTATATTCATGGTACGGGTTGGATTGTGGCGCATGCCCATCTGGCATTGCTGGGCTTTTCGACCTTTGCAGAGGCGGCTGCGGTTTATTACGGTTTGCAGGTGCTGCTGCGTCGCAAGCTGTGGTCTGCATCACTGGCCAATTTCCACTTCTGGATGTTGCTCATCGGTTTCTCGCTGTATTGGATTTCGATGACGATTGCCGGTCTTATTCAGGGTGCTGCCAAGATCTACGAGGTTCCTTATGTGGACGTGGTGATCGCAGAGCATCCTTATATGATCGTGCGTTGGCTGGGCGGCACGATGGTGTTCTTTGGTAACATCATATGGTTGTTCAATATGGTGATGACTGCACGTGCCGGTGATCCTGTTCCGGTTGGTCGTCAGCCTGCTGAAGTTGCCTACACGCGTTAATTATAGAAGGGCCGGTTTCGGCCGGCCCTCTTAATCAGTTTTAAATTAAATAATAGGGAGGAAATTCCGTGGCTTTTAGAGAATATAGAATCGGATGTGTGATGTTTGGTGTGGCCCTCAGTTTGTCGATGTTTATTACGATTATTCTGCCGGGCATTGATATTTCATCCATGTCATCCACGAAAATCGCGCTGGAAAAACAATTGACCTATGGCTGGGAAACCGGCTTTAACTACTACGACCCGTTCTTGCAGGGCAAAGATAAGCCCATCAAGGTGACGTTGACCAAGGACCCGAAGACGGGCGCTGCTATCGACAAGATGAATGCGTATGTCTTTCCTCCTGGTACGCACTTTCCTGACGGTTTGACCCATGACAACATCTTGGGTGGGAATGTTCAGGTCTTATCAATGAGTCTGGGTGAAATTAATTCAGCCAGTGAGGAGCAGGGTGGTGTCTTTACGGTGGATGAGTCGGAGGATGGTACGCCGTATATCGAATATGCAACTATAACCCGTGGCTGGACCGTTGATGCAACCCTGAAGGCTGCAGATCACCAGTCTCTGGCAGGTTCAGGCAAGACCATGTTTGTGCGTGAAGGCTGCTGGTGGTGTCATACCTTGCTACCTGAGCAAACACAGGATTGGCAGACCTTTGGCCGTCCGCCGATGGTTGGCGACTTTAACGGTGAGAGTCCGACGACCTTCGGTTCCGATCGCAAGGCGCCTGATTTGTTGCACGTCGGATCACGCAATTCATCGCGCGAATGGTTGACTATGCATTTCTTCAACCCGCGTCTGGTGCAACCACATTCGATTATGCCTCGTTATGATTATCTTTGGGGTAAGACGGATGCAGATGGTAAGACGATTGATTTGGCTGCATGGGATGTTCATTATCTAGCTTACGCTAAGGGCGATGAAGTTTATCCGCCTATCGTACCGACACCGGCACCGGATAGTGAAGCACGCATGCTTATTGACTTCATTCTGAATCTTAAATAAGGAGGATATTATGGGATGGACATTTACAAATCCGCTATTTTCTTTGGCTACTGCGGACCAAAATAAGGTAGCTCAAGATATATGGGAGGGCGAGAGTCTCGGCGGCATCGCGGAAAACAACAATCCGCTTCCCCGTCCTATCATCGGCTTGCTTGTGCTGACTTTCATCACGGCAAACGCTTTGACGTTCCCGCTTTACGGGCAGCGTCCGAATGCAGCTATTTATCATGACTATGTATCCCTGATGAACAGCGGCATGGTGCAGGAACAGATGAATGATCATTCAATCTCGCATAATCAGGCCAATGAAAAAGCTATGGCACTGATTGAGAATTCGCTGGCACAGTTTGATTCGCCGTATACTTTTCAGCGTATACAACATCCGATTGATCTGGATCAATTGCGTATCATTGCGCCGCAGATTGTCGAGTTGCAAAAAGCCGGTGCCGATCTTGAGCAATACTCCGTTATAGGTGATAAGATTTTGAAAGCGAATTTCTTCAATCTTCAGCCGGATGGAACTATCATTGCGAAACAGCCTTGGTGGGATAAGGGTTATATGATTTCCATGTTCTATTTCTTTGGGTTTTGTTTAGCCGTTATTGTTACTGTGAAGCGTCTGCCGCATTGGAGCTGGCGCCCAGATCATTCGATTGCACATTAAGGAGATATATAGATGATTAATATGGACAATGTACAGTTTGCCGGCGGTTTGGTTTTAATTATCGCCTTGGTTGTACCGATTATCTACAGCTTCTTTGTGGATAATCATAAAAAAGGAAGTCCGGACCCGCGTAAGAATACGTTCTAATCCGTTATTTCCATTGTATAAGAAAGCGCCGTCTGAAAAGACGGCGCTTTTTTGTTGAAAGGCATTTTCTTAATTGATATTCCGCTTTGTCTTTATATCGGTTATTGTTCGGCTATATTGATGTCAGGAGTATCCTCGTTGACCCTCAGAATATTCATGTCTTTGTTTTTGTTTACGCCGCTGTCGGTTATGGCAAGCGAGTCTGCTCAGACCTATGATCTTGGCATTGAAAGTATGCGCAGTCATGGTTATAGCGTTGCTATTTTTGCATTTATGATGCTGGCTATCGCTGTGTTTGTCGGCATTATCTGGGCGTTTTTTAGCTCGACCAAGGGCGGCAAGGTTAAGACGGGTGAAAAAGTTCTGTTTGCTATGATTATACTCGGCGTGATTGCCGCATCTATTTTTGCGGCGGTGCAGTTACTTGACGGAGTTTTGTTCTAAATAGACAATCGCTTGAAATACGGAGGCTGAATATGTTTGGAATTGAATTACAGGACGGTTGGACCATCTACATCTGGTTGATTAGCGGCGCGGCGATTCTTGTCGGTGTTGTGTTTGGTATCCGTTGGGCGGCAAACAACGAACAATTCGATGAAGACATCAAATATCTGGTTTTTGATGAAAGTGATAAAGACAAAATGAGCGCCGAAGAATTCGCCAAGTTCAAGGAAGTGAATGCCTATCAGGAAAAGCGCCGTGTAGAAGTGCTGGAAGAAAAAGAGACCAAAGCCCGGGCGCAGCAGTAAGCCATGCTTTCTAAAATTAACTGGGTGACCGTTATCAATACGGCCATTCTTCTACTTGCAGTTACACTGGTGATCGCTGTTGTGCAGTCGATTATTAAACCACCGCTGGTGGATAATGGTGAAAAGGGTTTGCCCTTCTACAGCACGGCGGACAAACAGGTTCAGCAAGCCGCTTCGGATTTGTATCATGGTTTGCAGTGCCGGAATTGCCATGTTATCTGGTCGGTAAAGAGTCTTTATGAAACTGTTCCTGCACCGAGTCTGGACGGTATTGGTTCGTTGCGCAGTGAGGCATGGTTGTACAAGTATTTTTCCTCTGAAAATCCTCAAACTATGCTGCCCACGCGTCTTAAAGTTAAATTTAAAATGCCTTCCTATGCTGGATTATCCGAGGCGGAACGGCGGCTTCTGGCTAAATATTTTTCCAGCCTGCGGGTCAAGGACTGGTATCTTAACGACACCATTCGTGCTGAGCAGAAAAAGCTGACGGGCCATTGAATCTGGTATTAAATCTTATTCTGACAATTGATTCAGGAGCATGTATCAATGAGCAATCAAAACAAAATTAACACCACTACGGCAACAGGATATATATTCGGGTCGTACTGGATACGTGCGCTTGTAACTTTCGTTATTGCTATGATTGTCTATAAGGGCGGGATGTTACTTCTGGGTGTGCACTTGGAATACTTTTCCGGTTTGGATTCTTTTAATTTCCCATGGCTGGTGGCGATGAGCATTCTGCCTGTCGCCGTTGGTATTCTTATCGGCATTATCTATGGTTTTGGCGGCAAGTATCTGGCGCACTTTCCTCCTGCAGCCGTCATGATTTGGGATTATCAACATGCAGCTACAGTCGATCTTCCTGCATATGTCCACCTGTTGCCGTGGGGAATGTGGGTGATGTTTGTTATTTTACAAATGGAATTTTGCGCGGTTGGTGGTTTTATCGGTGAAATTCTTATTCGTAAACGACGTGCTTGGGATAACGGGATTGTGAGTGTAGCGGACTCCGAGCCGCTACCCGAGGATGACGCCGAGATAGGTGGTGGTGGACCGCAGACGTGAAACGTCCGGCGATTTCAGAGCAGGAAAAACAGCGTCGCAAGCGCTGGTTGATGAGCACGCTGGTCGTGTGCATCACTATTGCCATGATCGGCGGTTCTTTGCATGTTATGGAACTGGGTTCGATGCGTATGGACGAGATGCGTGGCAAAGCGGGTTACGATGTGGAGGATATGCACGATCATATCCGCGCTGCCGGCGAAGAAATTTATCTGCAGGAAGCCAATGAAAGATACGGCGCTGGAACTATGACCTATACGCCGGGCGAAGCGAAGGCACTGCTTCGTGACGGGCAGTGGCAGGATGTATTGCAAATGGTTTCCATTCCCGCCGGTGTGTTCACTATGGGTAGCGATGATCCGCGTACCAACGAAGAAAATCGACCTGCGCATAAGGTTCGCACGCACGCTTACCGCATTGATAAATTTCCGGTTACTAAAGCGCAGTACGCACAATTTGTGGCGGCAAAAAAATACCGCCCACCGTTAAATTGGAAGAATGGTCGCTTTTCCGAAGCCCTTGCATTGCGTCCGGTAACCATGGTTTCATGGTATAACGCACGGGATTATTGCACGTGGGTTGGCAAACGGCTGCCGACCGAGGCCGAGTGGGAGAAGGCAGCGCGCGGTACGGATGCGCGGCGTTGGCCGTGGGGTGATTTAATGAACCCGAATAACTTGAATACCTACTACAAGGTTGGACGTACGACATCTGTTATGAAATATCCGCAGGGTGCAAGCCCGTATGGTGTGATGGATATGGCTGGCAATGTTCAGGAATGGGTGGCCGATCAATTTGCACCTTATCCGGGAACATTTGCACGCGGACAAATATTTCAAGCGAAGGGAATTGATCCCGACTACCATCGCGGTTCGGATGAGAAAGAGCGCTTGGTGTATTTTGTTATGCGCGGCGGCTCGTGGAAAAGTGATCCATTCTCTACCTATACTTACCACCGTAATTTTTCCCTGCCCAATTATGCTTCCGACTTTTTCGGTTTTCGTTGTGCGGCCGATATAGCTACGGATAAGGAGAAGTAGTATGCATCGGATATCTCATGCCCTGTTAGTCGCGCTGGTTTTATTCTGGTCGTCGGAAGCCCTAGCTGTGGATAGCTATCGCTACCTGCACGTGACTATTGATACGCCGTGGCTGATTTTTGTGTTTCTATTTTTTCTGGTTATGGCTCCGATGATTCTATCCGCATTGTTGCATATAGTTAATGCCTTGCGAAAAGATAAAAAAGACGATGATGCAGATGCGAGCGAAAGAGATGCTTAAACGTTTCTTTCTTGCTGTGCCGTTGTTTATGTTTTTGTTGCTGCCATTGCCATCTGCGCATGCCGCTTCGGCAGCAATTGACAGACAACACTCCGCAGAAGCGGTGATGCAGCAGTTTGTCGGCGATGATGAAATTGCACCGGAACGCCGCATCGAAACCAAGCGCAAACACCAGATTCTTTTCCTGATGGGCTTGAGTCTGCTGGTATTGATTTTGTTGACTGGTGGGTTGGGTGTTGCGATGGTCGCTTTTGGTAAAGATGTATTTGTGGCGCATATGATTTGTGCCGGATTGAGCATGTCGCTGGCTGCTGCGCATGCGGCGACCGCCATTGTCTGGTTCTGGCCCTACTAGGAGACTGCCGGACTTATGAGAAATCTATTGCGCGGCAGGGGTAACGGCCCAAAACATCCTGATTTATCGTTGCATAGCTACTACTATGCGCCTCAAAATCATGCCGTTTTTGACTCGTTCCCCCACCTGCTCGCTACGATTACCCTAAGTCCGACAGACTCCTAGCCGCCAGTTTCTATTGCAACTGATTTTCCCTCTGTGAAATGTCCACTGTGAAGTTGTACTCGCGCCTACTGCTGCTGATTTATTGCGCAACGGGGGTGACCGCGCTGGCTTACGAGCTGTTGTGGATGCGCATGCTGTCACTGATGTTCGGGATCAGTATTTTCGGTGTTGTGCTTACCGTTGCTGCATTTATGGCCGGTTTGGGTGCGGGCAGTCTTGTTTCCGCACGGCGTGCAGCGGTACTTTCGGGTCGGCAGGCACTTATTCTTTTAGCGATATTGGAAGCGGCAATAGCTGTTTATGCGATTTTACTACCGGGAATGATGCCTTTTCTCGATAACGGATTGCTTTATCTGGGTAGCGGACTTGCGATTTCTGCTTGGCAGAGTTTGCAGGCGGTTGCTGTGTTTCTGTTGCTGTTTCCGGCGGCGATGGCGATGGGTTATGCCTTTCCTCTGGCACTTAGGGCTGCCGATAAATTGCAGGTTTCACTGGGCGCGATGTATGGCATCAATGCGCTAGGCGGGGCGCTGGGGGCGATGCTTCCGCTGCTGCTTTTGCCGAATATCGGTTGGCGTAGCAGCTTATGGTTTGTTGCAATTTTCGGGTTACTGATTGCTGTTCTGGCCGGGTGGCTAGGCCGGAAAATTGATAAAAAGTCGGAGCAAAGAGTGCTTTCTGGTGATGCGCAGTCTTTAGCCAATGCATTCCGACCGCCATTGCTTGATTTGCTGGCTTATGCAGGTATTGGCGCGGCGGCATTGATGCTGGAAGTCGTCTGGACGCGGCTTTTCGGCATGGTTTTGTTGCGTACCGAATATGTGCTAGCCGTTTTGTTGCTGGTTTACCTGTGCGGCATCGGTCTGGGCAGTGTGCTGGCCCGGCGCGTCCGTTCGCCACGGCAAGTGAAGTTATGGCTGGGCATTCTACCATTGTTGGCGGCGCTGCTGGCGGTGAGCGGTCAATATGCGTTGGCTCCGTTGAGCCGCTGGGCCAATCAGAGTGAGTTTCCTTCGTTATTTTCGGCGCTACTGATGCAGGGTGGGGCGGTGTTAATTTTGACGCTGCCGGTAACGCTGGCGCTTGGTGCGTGGTTACCACTGCTTAGTCGGCATTTTGCCGCCTCCCATGCTGAAGATACTACTGGCGGCGGCTGGTGGTACGGGGCCAACAGCCTTGGCGCTGCATTGGGTGCGCTGCTGGCCGGATTTGTGCTGATTCCGTGGCTGGGTGGAGCTGCTGCGCTCGGATTTGCCGCTATTCTTCTTCTGATTTGTGGCATGCGCTGGGTTGCTGATCGTCGCTACTGGCTGGCTTTGCCTGTATTGCTGTTGTTGTTGTGGCCGGTTCGGCAGTTGCCTGCGGTGGCGAAGTTATTGCCGGAAATGGCTAAAACGCACGATTTATCCTTGTACGAAGATGCGGTGGCGGTGACGCATGTGGTTGAGCGGGAAAATGGTCAGCGATTGTTGCTTTCCGACCTGCAACGCATGGATGCATCAAGCGAACCGACAGCGGTGACGGTGCAAAAGAATCAGGCCCGTTTGCCGTTACTTTTGCACCCGCATCCACAGTCGGTTCTTTTTCTCGGTCTGGGAACCGGTATTACGGCGGCAGGTTCTCTACCTTTTGCGAATCTGGAACGAACCGCAGTGGAACTTTCTCAGGGGGCGATTGATGCCGCAAAACATGCGTTTGTACCTGTAAATGGCGGAGTTTCGGGGCAAATGCGTGTGTTGCGCGACGATGCGCGGCGTTTTCTACGCACTGATACCGCGCATTACGATGTGATAGTCGGCGATTTGTTTCATCCGGACATGGTTGGGCGGGCGAATCTGCTTTCATTGCAACAATTTTCACGTGCACGCGCGTGCTTGAATAAAGGCGGCATTTTTGTGCAATGGTTGGCGCTCAATCAGTTTGATGTAGCGATGCTCAAGGTCGTATTACGTACGTTTCGTGAGGCCTTTTTTCGTAATGGGGGCAAGTCGCTGGTTTTCATTGATGGTTACCGTTTGGCACTGGTTGGTTTGAACGGTGCGGGTTTGAACGGTGCGGGTTTGAACAGTGCAGGACTGGATAGTGAGCAACTTTTTCAGCGCTGGCAGAGCATGCCGGAAAAAATGCGTAATGAAGCCAGCGGAGGCGAAGGTTTGTGGACGTGGCTGGGCCGCTATTGGGGGGAAATTCCTGATTTTGCCGGGATGGTTCCGGTGCAAAATGAATGGTCGCCAGTGATTGAATATGCGTTGCCGAGATTGCGATATGCGGATGGCGTGGATGGCATTTCAATGTGGCGCTGGCTGCTTTCGTGGCGACAGGATGTGCCGCAGGCAGCGCGTGAATTGCATGTCGATGCGGCTGATTTTATCAATTTCAAACGTGCATGGGTGGCGAGTGCTTTTGCAGTTCGTCTGCTCATGGCTGAATTGGCCGGAGACGACCGGCAAGCTGTGAAATGGGCACGCTTAGCTATGCGCGCCAATCCGCTTGATCGCTGGCCTGCATTCGCGCTGGCTGACCGGATGTTTATGAGCCTTGCCGGGAATCTGCCACCGGGCATGAACAGGCGGCAGGCACTGGTAGAAATTTTGCAATTACGACCCGATCACGAAGCGGCGTTGCGTGCTATGATGCAATTGGAGCTGCAAGCAGGGCATGTGAAAGCGGCAGAAGATTGGCGGCGAAAACTGGCGGTAGTTAGTCCGCTGGCATTCGATGTACGCAAGAGATAGCTTTCGATGATGCCCCCTGAAATGACCCCCGATGATGTTCTGAGTCGGATTCCTGTTGTCGAGGCGCATGTTCCGGGGGCAACGATTTTGCATCCGCTGCGGCGCTACATACAAATTGCTACATTGGTGCTGCTGGTACTGATTCCGGCCAGTGGTTTGTTCCGGATTGATCTGGTTTCAGGCGGTGTCGTGATGCTGGGATGGCAGGTCTGGTTCTCCGACATTTTTATTATTATGGGCTTCTGGATTCTTATCGCCAGCCTGTTGATTATGATGTATTCACTGGTTGGTGCGGTATTTTGCGGTTGGCTGTGTCCGCAGAATACGGTTTCCGAGTGGGCCAATGCGATGACCTCTAAATTGCTCGGTAGACGGGCATTGATGATGGATACGAGCGGAGAACGTATGCAGGTGGCGACGCAGCGCAAGTCGCTGGCGAATTATATGCTGCTTGGCCTTCTGTTGCTGGGGGCATCGCTGGTGTATGCGTTAATACCGATGTTTTATTTCTTTTCGCCACAGGCCATTTGGTCGTTTGTCAGCTTTCGCTACGATCCCGAACTGGCTGGCGGCCTGCATTGGATTTATATCGTTTTCGTATTCCTGATGTTGACCGACATTACGATAATTCGCCATCTATTGTGCAAATATATGTGCATTTATCGTGTTTGGCAGCATTCATTCAAAACCCGCGACACCTTGCATATTTCCTATGATGATTCGCGCTCGGATCATTGTGCCAACTGCCACTACTGCGTCGATTCTTGTTTTCTGGATATTGACCCGCGTAGGCCGGAGGTGTTCGATAGTTGCGTGAATTGTGGTGCATGCGTGGTGGCTTGCGATCAGCTACACAGCAAGAGCAAAAAACTGGAGGGGCCGGGATTGTTGCGTTTGACGTTCGGTGATGAATGGAAGGGTAAGTATCGGGGTATGCTAGGCTCATTTTTTTCGCGTGCACGGACGGTAACCATCACTGGCATTGCCGGGGCGTTAATTTTTTCTTATGGGGTTGTTAACTATCAACCGGCGTCATTTTCCGTGTATCGCGCTGATAGCGAGCAAGGGAATATGGTGCTTAACTACCGGGTCAATATTGCCTACAAGGTTGATCGACCGGAAACCATGCATATTCGTGTTGACGGGCTTGCAGCGGATGAATTCTCCCTGCAAAAAGATAGCGTGCATTTCGATACTTCGGGGCGCAAAGATGTCATACTTCATTTACGTGACAACCTGCCTGAGGGTTTACATCGTTTCCGTGTGACGGTGACTTCTGATGGTGGTTGGACGAAGAAATTTCAGGTTGTTCACTTTGTCGGATCAAAGGTTCAAGCGAAATCCTGAGTGTTATTCAAGCGAGGCCGATAATGGATAAAAATACGACGACAACGGAAGATATGCAAGGTGAGACGCCACGACCCACCTCCGCAGTGAACAAGAAATGGGGTGAAATTCCCGAGGATCATTTTGGTTATGAATCGGAGGAAGACCGGCTCAGTAAGCGTGGCCTTGAGGATTGGGAGCTGGTCGAAAAGATTCCTGAATCACAGCGCCGCATCCCGACATGGTTTATCGGTATTATCATTATGGTGTTGCTGATTGCTTTCGGTTTGAGTTTGCCCTTCTGGGGTGATCGTCCGGATAATCCGCGTCCGTGGTTTGGTTGGGGACAATTGATAGCTGTCGCGTATACGATAGGCGGCGGTGTTTTTATCTATTTTATGACTAGACTATACGGTTCTGACCGCGCCGGTCGATTGGATAACGACCCCGAGCGTGAGGATGACGATATAGATATGCCTAAATGAGAGAGATATGCCCAAATGAGAGCTGAAGTTTTACTCCTCGCGCTTTTGGTGACCGCATGTGAAGCCGGGCCCGCGAAACAATTATCCGAATATCCCGATAGCAGTAGCGAAGCGTTTAATGTGTATGCACGAAATTGTTCGCTGTGCCATGCACCGCCCTTGCCATCTATGCATACGGCTATCGCATGGCCGAATGTGATTGTTCGTATGCAGAAGCATCGTTTGAATCGCAGTATGGCTCCGATTGCGACAGCCGATATTGAAGTTCTGCGTGACTATCTGGTTGCGCATGCGGGAAAAGGAGAGGAAGGCTAATGCAGCTTATTAAGGAAGCTCTGAACAACTCATGATTTACGATAGCGCACGCAAAACAGGCAATTTCTGCGTTAAAGATTTGAGCAATAGCAATACTATTGCTTGCAGTCCTTGCCTTGAACCTACCTGTTTTGCGCGACACTCTCATCAAATCGGAGTTGTTCAGAGCTACTTGCAAAAGTCTGGGCGGATAAGATGCAATCCCACTTTGAGTGGATTTTCAGGCTGGATTGAGGGGCATGGTTGTTCCATGCCTCGAAGATTCAGCCTGAAAATACGCCGAAGTGGGGAAGCAGATTGCCACTCACGACTTTTGCAAGTGGCTCTTCAGAGCTTCCTTAAGGGTGTGCTTGTTATTGCTGTTTTTCTGCTTACCGCGTGTTCCGTTGAAGAGAAGGCGTGGTCGCCGCCATCGCAACAGTGGCAGAATATGAGCATACACGTTGAAACACGTCCGGCTGTGATTCGTGAGGGGATGAACGAATTTCTGATCATTGCAGATCGTCAGCAGCGCGGCTTTTCATCTGATTTAATGGTGGATGTACGCACCGATCATTCCAATTGGAAACAGGCGATGCCGGATGGTGCGCTGGGAGTTTTCCGACGTGCGTTGCCGGTTAAGGATGTGCAGCATGATCATTTATATGTGCGCTTGGTACGCAAAGGCCAACAGCGCGAAATGATGTTTTCGCTCGCACAGACTGCGGGTGCTACAAAACCATGAAACGCTTATTTCTGACGCTGGTTTTCATCCTGTTTTTTGGTGGTTTGGCATATGCCGGGAATACCGTTCCCGGCGAACCTTTTCTACAAACCGCTGATGCGGTGCGAGGCAAGGTTGTGGCTGAGGTACGATGCCTTGCTTGTCATCACCTGCACCTGACATCCAAGCGTATCGGGCCGGGCCTGAAGGGGATTTACAACCGCAAACCAACCATTAGCGGCGTGCCATTCGCGCGCTGGGATGCGGTTGCGCTGGATGCATGGCTGGCCAACCCACGTGCTATTAAGCCGAATACACCCATGAACACTCCACCTGTCGCAGCCCGTGATCGGGCCGATATAATTGCTTATTTCAAGAAAGACGAGACTAGGAGCCTGCCGGACTTATGAGAAATCTACTGCGCGGCAGGGATAACGGCCCAAAACATCCTGATTTATCGTTGCATAGTTACCACTATGCGTCTCAAAATCATGCTATTTTTGACTCGTTCCCCCACCTGCTCGCTAATTACCCTAAGTCCGACAGGCTCCTGACACCCCGGAGATAACAACGCCGTAGGTCAGGCTTTTTCCTGCTGTTTGGCCAGACGCTCCTCAAGTTTTTTGCTTTTTACCCAGTGGCGGAGCAGTAGAATTTGTGTGCCACCGCGTTTGTCCTGACAGCGCGGGCAGGTGAGGTAGCTAAGGAAAAGCTCTTTGGGCATCCTGCCTTCATCCAGCAACGACGACTGCATAGTACGAATTTCCCCTTTAATGCTGCCGACATCACCGCGTACCAGTTTTGTCCGCACATAAAACGGATTGCTCAAGCGGAAGGTATTGCGTGCCGGAGAGGAATTTTCAGCCAGCGGGCAGAGAATGCGTCCGCGAAAAGCCGCCGATTGGGTGAGGATAAATCCTGGCCAGCGTTCGGTGAGTTGCAGTCGGCGGATATCTTTGTGTTGACGATCCAGATAGGCCTCGTAGCCGATGGGCATGTGCAGAA
>QILF01000079.1 GCA_003233235.1 Zetaproteobacteria bacterium | reverse complement strand
TCTGCATGGATATGATTAAAGCAGACGCTATACTTTCGGCCATCCATGATGTCTCTTCCGCACACTAAAATCACCTTTCTCATTATGCTGAACCGCTCACGACTTTTGCAAGTGGCTCTGCTGTCCCTATTTTGGCTCATGCCAACGACGGGTACAGCACAGGAAACGTCCGGGCACTGCATGCCATTCGCCGGTGAACGTCTGTCGTTTAACGTCGGCTGGGAATTTATTAACGCCGGTATCGCCGATATGTATATCGAAACCGATGCCACCGGTTATCGGGTGATTTCACACGGAATCAGTAATAAAGTCCTCGATGTATTCCATAAAGTACGCGATACCATTACCTCGACCGGTGTGTGCCAGCAAGGAAAATTGCAAAGCACCCGTTTCGAGATCGAGCAGCACGAAGGCCACTACAACTCCAGCAAACAGGTTCAGCTACTTTGGCAGCAAAATAAGGCCACCTATACACAAAATGGAAAAACCGATAGCTATGATGTTGAAGCAGGGCATTTGAATGCCATTGATGCTTTTTTCCGGGTGCGTAAAATGGAACTGAAACCGGGTATGGAACTCCGCATTCCTGTTTTCGACTCACGAAAAAAATATGAGCTCGTGGTGAAGGTTGTGAAAAGGGTGAAACTTCGCGCCCCTTGGGGCAAACGGGTGGATTGTATTCTCATTATTCCCAAGTTGAAAACCAAGGGTATTTTTTCCAGCAAAGGAACGGTCAAAGTATGGCTGACCGATGATGCGCGGCATATTCCGCTAAAGATGACTGCTAAAATTAAACTTGGCCGCATCGTTGCCAATCTGAATGAATACACCGAGGGAAAAGCCCCATAATGACACCCATGATTATCAATTGCCCACTCGGCTGTCACACGGACATCCACACCACCAATATCAAGTTATCTGAAGGTTATTTGCGCCAGTGCACAGGCTGTGGCCAGCTGTTTAGTGCCTGTAGCAAAACCACGTATCAAACCAGCATGCAAGAGTTCGACCAGGAAAATGGAACATTCGTACCGCAAAGAAGCACGGCACGCCAGAAAAAACGCATGCGTCGTATTCTGATGCAAGGGGTCAAGTGCCTCGCCAACCGCCCTGAAAATATTCGCATGTTGGATGTCGGCTGTTCTAGCGGATCGGTGCTGCGTATTGCTGCCGATTTGGGATTTAGCGTTACTGGTGTTGAACCGGCCCCGAAGGCTGCAGCCACGGCAAAAGATCAAGGTTTCAATGTCTACAATGGACTCCTGCAGGAAGCAGGTTTCGCTGCTGAGAGCATGGATATGGTCACCCTGTTTGAAGTCATAGAACACCTTGAAAACCCGCTTGAACTTGCTGCTGAAATCCACCGTATTCTTCGTCCCGGTGGTATCTGGTTGATTGGCACAGGCAACGCTGACTCATGGACCGCGCAGGCTGAAAAAGATCAATGGGAATATTTTGATATTACCCGGCATGGCGGTCATATCAGTTTCTTTAATCCGGGTAGCATTAAGAAGCTGGCTGAAATCAATGGGTTTATTATCGGCCATATGGATACGCGTCGGGTGCGGCTGGTCGAGAAAGAACACGCCAATGCGCTCACCTACCGAGCCGCCAAGATATTCAGCGAATTATTGGATATTCCCGCCCGCTTGTTTAAGAAAGGCCATGATCTGCAAACTGTACTTGTGAAAAGATGACACCGCATCGAATAGCAGTCGTCATTTCGACTTACAATGCACCAAAAATGCTGCAACGGGTACTGCAAGGCTATGCGCAGCAGAACGACCCGAATTTCACCATGTATATCGCTGACGATGGTTCGGCCCCGGAAACCGGCGAAATCATCGATAATTTCCGCAAAAAAACAGCCCTTCCAGTCGTTCATACATGGCATGAGGACAACGGATTCCGCAAGGCGCGCATTCACAACCGGGTTATTCAAGCCTTGCAGGAAGATTATGTTTTATTCACCGACGGCGATTGCATCCCGCTCCCCGGCCTCATTGCCGCACACCGGAAAATCGCACGACACGGCCATTTTGTCAGCGGCAGCCGCATCCTGTTAAGTAAACAATGGAGTCATCACCTGCAAACCGGACAATGCAACGGCATACCCATGACTATCAGCGAATTTCTCACATGGCGTTGCACCGGTCGTATCAACCGCCTGCTGCCGCTGCTGTTACCCGTGCATGCTTCCGCGCCGCACGATTCACTAAAAGGTATTCGCGGCTGTCATTTTGCGTTCTGGCGGAATGACCTGCTGACGGTTAACGGTTTCGACGAGAGTTTCGAAGGCTGGGGAAGAGAAGATTCCGATCTTACCGCTCGCATGTTGCATGCCGGTATCCGGCGCATTGATTTGCGTGGCTCGCCGGTATTGCATTTATGGCATCAGGAAGTGCCGCGCCATCGTTTGCCGGAAAATGATGTTATACTTCGCGAATGTCTGGACAGCAAAAGAATCAGGGCCCTGAAAGGTCTCGACGAACTGGGTCTCAACGAACTGTCTCCGCAATGAGTTCCGTTTCTGTTTTTATTCCCGTCCTCAACGAGGAGGATAAAATCGCCGATGCGTTGGAAAGCGTAAAATGGGCGGATGAAATCGTCGTCGTCGATACCGGGTGTACGGATCGTACCATCGACATCGCCCGCCAATTCGACTGCCGTATTGAGCAGCTTACGTTTACGGGTTTCGGCAATTTGCGTAACGAATCCGTTGCCCTTTGCAGCCATGATTGGATTCTGAGTATTGATGCCGATGAGCGGGTAACCCCTGAATTAAAAGAGGAAATTTCTGTCGTTCTCGCCAGTGAAGAAGCCTTGGAAACATATTTTATCCCGCGTCGCAATTTTTTTATGGACCGCTGGATCAAACATGGCGGCTGGTATCCCGATTATTGCCAACCGAAACTCTTCCGCAAAGGCGCGCTCACCTACCGCGACGATCTGGTGCATGAAGGCTTCGATATTCATGGCCGCCTCGGCTATCTGAAATCCGACGTGTTGCACTATTCCTTCCGCGATTTATCACAAATTATCGCCAAAATGGATAACTACTCCACCCTCGGCATGCAAAAAATGCAACAACAGGGCAAACGCGCATCCATGCTCTCCGCCCTGCTGCACGGCATCGGTGCTTTTTTGCGTATTTATATTCTGAAACGAGGATTCCTCGACGGCTGGGCGGGCTTTGTCATCGCTCTAGGCAATTTCGAAGGCACATTCTACCGCTACGCCAAACTCGCCCTGCACCAAAAAACACAAAAAAACTAATTTCGAGTTAATATCACTATCTTCGGACGTTGCCACCAGCCGATTGCAACTCATCAAACCGGAGTTATTCAGAGCTTCCCTAGTGGACTTTCGTTGTCCGACTTCCGAAGCAAAACCTCGGCACGCTGCAAATCTTCGGGGGTATCAATGCCAATGCAGTGAAAATCACCGATGCGTACGGCAATATCATAGCCATGATGCAACACACGCAACTGCTCCAGATGCTCGGCCTGTTCCAGTGGACTTGCTGTGAGATGCTGATATTGCATAAGAAATTCGCGGCGATAGGCATAAAGACCGACGTGCTGGAGTGGCGTTGCGGCAGCTTCATCGCGCAGAAAGGGAATCGGTGAACGGCTGAAATACAGCGCCTGCCCGGCAGCATTACAAACTACTTTAACCACATTCGCATCATTGAGGTCGAATTCATCGCAAATCGGATGCGCCAACGTCGCCATTGCCGGTTGCATCTCCCCGCTAAACGGCTCCAGCACGGCCCGAATCGCCAGCGGATCAATCAGCGGCTCATCGCCCTGCACATTGACCACCACATCGCAATCCAAATCAGCCAGCGCTTCGGCCAATCGCTCCGTTCCGCTATTGTGATCAGAACCGGTCATGCACACCCGCGCAGCACAATCGCGCACCGCATCGGCGATGCGTTCATCATCCGTTGCAACCAGCACCTCACCGACATCAGCGGCCTGCGCACGCTCCACGACATGCACAATCATCGGTTTACCGGCCAGCAGCGCCAGCGGTTTTCCGGGAAAACGTGTCGAGGCATAACGCGCCGGAATACCGACAATCACCTTCATTTGAGCACCATTATCTATGAAAATCCATCATGCAGAAAATATCATGCGTGGGCATTGATTTCAGCCCAGCTTGCCGTTGCCGTGCCGACCTTGCCGACCACCACACCGGCAGCCAGATTGGCGTAGCGCGCTGCACTTAGCGCATCATCACCGCGCGCCAGACAAGCGGTAAATACGGCAATCACCGTATCACCAGCGCCGGTGACGTCGAAAACATCACGCGCTGCGGTTGGAATATGATGGCAATCATCACCATCGAACAAGGTCATCCCTTTCTCTGAACGGGTAATCAGCACATAAGACAAATTCAAATCACCGTGCAGCTTGCGCGCCATTTCCTCGGCCTGCGCATCGGTATTTTCCGGCTGCATGCCACACATGGCTGCGGCTTCGATCAGATTCGGGGTAATCGCAGTCGCGCCACGATAAGCCGCAGTATGCTGCGGTTTGGGATCAACGGTGACGATACGGCCAGCCAGCAGCGGTATCAAATCGGTAAGCACCTGCTCGCTAAGCACACCTTTACCATAATCGGAAAGAATCACTGCATCTGCTGCATCCAGATGAGCCAGCAACCGCTCATGGATGGCCAAACGGCTTTCCTCGCTGGCAGGCTGCACCCATTCGCGATCATAGCGCACCAACTGCTGATGACGGGCGATAACGCGTGTTTTAATCGCCGTTGGCCGCTGGTTTTGTTTTACGACCACACCGGAAGCATCGGAATCCAGTTCAGCAAGACTATCCATCACCCAGCGACCGGGTTCATCATCACCAACCAGACCGAACATCGCTGAATGCGTTTCAATCGCATGCAGATTGCGCACCACATTCGCCGAACCGCCAAGCCGCCGGTCGATGCGCTCAACATGCACGACAGGAACAGGCGCTTCCGGCGATATGCGCGACACATCACCAAGCACGAATTCATCGACAATAATATCACCAACAACCAGAATCAATGCATCCTCCATAAAATATCAAACTCTGAAATCCACCCTTTAATCAGTCCAACAGAGCTACAGTTCATGCCGTCTTCATTTCGCCATCTGGACATAGTATTGAGCACCTAACGGAAGCCATTCCAGCAGAGGCTCAAGCTTGCGGAGAAATGCCAATGGCTGCGGGAAAAACAGTGTGTACCCGGCCCGGACTATACGAAATTGAGCCTGCTGTGCCAGTTTCACTGTTTCTTTTAAGCTAAGCATTTCCGCATTCACATCAAAAGGGCACTTCTCAAACACCCATCGTGTTGCCGGATTATACGGATTATGTTCGAACAAAAACAGTTGGCCATGTTGATTAAGGACATCATAACACCCTTCCAAAGCTGCAACTCTTTCTTTTAAAGGAATATGGTGAAAGACATTCGCCGCAACAATCAAATCGAAATGCGCTGATGGCAGCGTATCCCAATCTGAAGATAATTGTGCAGCAGGCGTGCGCTGCGCAGCCACCTCAAGCGATTTTGATGAAAGATCGTAACCCCACAATTCCGCGTTGGCAAAATAATTTGTGATATGCGAAAAGCTCCGCCCTGCACCACAACCAAAGTCCAGAATGTGCTCGACTTTTTTAGATCCAAGACGGGATGCCGTCAACGCTATTTTGTATTCTGCGAAATAACTTTCGTTTAAACTTTCAGGTACGGAACTGGCCAGAATTTCATCATATTGCTCTGCATACTGATCAAATTCAGGTTTACTCATCCTGATGATTATCCTCTTGCCCCGGATTTGCGGTACGAGCGCCAATAACAAATTGCGGTTTTCCATTTATTTTCAAATAAGTGCGCCCGAGATACTCGCCAATCATACCAATACACAATATTTGCACCCCGCCAATCAAAAGAACCGTCGCCATGAGAGACGCCCAGCCGGCGGCAACTTCAGGATGCAGGATTTTTTGCGTAAGCACCACGCCAATCATCACAAGACTCAATGCGGCAAGTGAAAATCCGACATATGAAGCCAGACGCAAAGGCAAAATGGAAAAACTTGTGGCCATCTTAAACCACAGCGAAAGCGAACGCCGGAAATTATAATTTCCTTCACCCGTCAAGCGTGGCTGATGCTCAATTTCAATGGATGTAATAGCACCTGTTACATCAAGGATAAGGCCATCGACATAGGCATAAGGCCCGTCATATTTAATCACTTCATCAACCACTTCTTTGCGTAAAGCCTTAAATGAGGACAGATAGATGTCCTGCGGCTTGTTAAGCAATCGTTTTGCCACCCAGTTATTAACACAACTGCCAGCCTTTTTCCACAAAGCATGCTGGCGATTTAAATAGTGGGTATAACAAACATCATAACCATTGGAGAGTGTTTCAATCATCTCTGCAATCGCGCCGGGCGGATGTTGAAGATCATCGTCCATCACCACAACAATCTCACCGGAGGCATGATTCAGACCCGCCATCGTCGCATTGTGCTGTCCGAAATTTCGCCGCAGCGATATACCTTTCACAAACGAAAACCGGTCAGCTAAAGTGCATATCACCGACCAGCTATGATCAGGGCTGCAATCATTGACGAGCAATAATTCAAACGCATCTTCCAGTTTCGCTTTCTGCATTTCGTCATAAATAGTTTCTACCAGAACAGGAAGGATTTCTTCGCTGCGATAAACAGGAATGACTATCGAAAGTGCCAACATTTTACCGGCTGTTTGCCTCATAATATTTGCCTAACACCTTTTCTAAATAGCCATCGTTGAAATTGACCCCGGCCTGCTGAACAAAGGGATGTATCTGCTGAACATCAATCGCATATTCATCGCCCCGTTCCACCTCTACATAAACAGCTTTCTTTTGCACCACCGCTTCCATCGCTTTAACAATTTCCATCATCGAATGATTCTTCGAATTAGCGACATTCACCGTCATATGACGCATTAACGAATCGGAAATAAGCTTGCCAACAATAACCACAATATCATCGATATCAATAATATTCCGCTTGGCACGACACCACAAATGGAAGGATTCGCTTCGTGAAATTTTTGCAAAAAGATAATTTAACAACGTATGCGGGTTCACTGTTCTCCCCGCCACCTGCGGAAGCCTGATAATCATATGCTTCGGATGTTCTGACACGATATGTTCCATATCCATCTTGTGTTTCACATAGGCTGTGTCAAAAACACAGGGATCATGGACGCTGCATGTGCTAAAATACAGAAACGCATTCACATCTGTTGCGTTGTCCAGCGCCAACTGTAAACGCAACCGCTCCCGTTCAAACTCGGCAGCATCCACACAAGAAGAATTTGAAACACCGGCGGCGTAAACGCATACGTCATCCCTGTCTGCAAAACATGGTGCAAACCCGTGTGCCAGCAACCCGGAACCTATAATCATCGTTTAAGGATAACCCTCCTGATTTTTTTATCCTCCAAAATACCTCCCCGTAGTCAACCTGCGGCATCTGTGTAAAATCTTCGCCATAAAAAGCGGTCTGAGTACCATGTTTCCATGCCGCCAATTCCGGAGCATTTTTCATGAACCACATCAAACCGCTAAAAAGAGCCATTCTCTTTGCCGCCTTGTTCATGCTTCTTCCCCTGCCGGTGATGCAATACGTGGGTGAGGAGAGTTACTACGCTCTGGGAGCATATGAAATGTTTGTCAGGGGCATCTGGTCGCATCAGTCTCTCTTCGGCCTTGATATGCCCAAAACACCACTTTTCTCCTGGATGACGCTTGCCGTTTCACATGTGATCGGTTGGCAACATCTTGATATTGCGCCAAGAATCGTTTCTGTTTTTTCATCATGGGGCGCAGCATTGATTACATTCAAAATGGCCAGACGGCTGTTTCCCCGGCATGCGCATGCCGCTTGGATGGCTGCTTTGATTTATCTGACCATGGGCGAGGTGTTTTTCTGGTATGGCTGGCTCGGTTATGCCGATGCAACATTCAGTTTCTTTATTTTTGCCGCCATTGCCTGCTTATGGGTGGCCGTTGAAGATCAGCGCGCTGCGTTCTGCTTGCTGTCAGTTGTCATGATTTCGCTCGCATTCATGGTCAAGAATATCAGTTGTTATGCAATTTTCGGCATTGCCTCGCTCGTTTTGCTGCATCGCTACCAGCGCTGGCATCTTCTTAAACATCCTGTGTTTGTATTGTCTGCTCTGCTGGCGATTTCAGTGCCATGGTTATATCAGCATTATGTTATTCAGACCGATGCAAATGCTTCGATGGCCCTCAGACATGCTCTGGATAATTTCAATGGATACAGTTTTTTCGCCTACTTAAAACACTGGTTCACCTACCCTGCTCTTTTTTTCGCGCGCGGTTTTCCTGTAACCGTTTTGCTGCTTTGGTTTTATTGGCGGCAACAGCAACGGTACAAAATGGATAGCAATCTTATAACTCTTGTATGGCTGTTAACCGCGACCATCGCGCCATTCTGGTTTTCCGCCGGCGGTACACCGCGTTATCTGATTCCTTTCTATGGATTACTCGCACTGTTACTGACCGGATTTGTCTTACAACTGGATACAAAAAAAACCGCTGCCGTGTTTAAAGTTATAATTTTTATTATTATTCTGAAAATACCTTTCAGTTTAGCAGTCTTGCCCTATATCAAAGACTGGCGACCGCAGCGGGACATCAAAACCGTTGTCGAAGAGATTGCAAATATCACACAAACCCATCAAATTTACACCGCCAACGATGTTGCAACCGGACTCAGTATTGCCGCTTATCTGGATGTGCAATTACCGCCTGAAAAATATATCCGCTGGTATAGAGGTTCCGAGCATCAGGCCTATGTTCTGGCGGAAGTAAAAACACCGGATCTGGGTAAATTAATCAAAATGTGGCCCCTCAGAGGCGATCACGTTTACCTTTATTGGCGTCCCTAAGCCGGATTCCGGGAACTAAAGCCTGCTGGCGCGCTGGCGCAACAAATGATCGGCCAGCACCAGCGCCAGCATCGCCTCGGCAATCGGCACCGCACGAATACCGACACAGGGATCGTGCCGACCTTTGGTGATGATTTCCGTTTCATTGCCGTGCTCATCGACAGTCGGGCGCGGTTTAAGAATCGAAGATGTGGGTTTCAGCGCCAAACGCGCACGAATCGTATCGCCGTTGGAAATGCCACCGAGAATACCGCCCGCATGATTGCTAACAAATCCTTCCTTGCGCATTGCATCGCCAAATGCGGAACCTTGCGCATCAATGCAGGCAAAACCATCACCGATTTCCACGCCCTTGACCGCCTGAATACTCATCATCGCTTTGCCAATATCGGCATCCAGTTTATCGAACACCGGCTCGCCGAGGCCCGGAATCATGCCGTGCGCTTCAACCACCACACCGGCGCCAATCGAATCCCCCTGTTTGCGCAAATCGTCCATAAAATCGGCCATTTTGGCAGCAGCATCGGCATCCGGGCAGAAAAACGGGTTGTTTGCAATTTCCTGCGCATCAAAACGCGCCGCATCGACCCGAATCGGGCCAATCTGATCCACCCAGCCGAGGATAGAAATACCGGCTTCGGCGAGCAGCTTTCTGGCCACCGCACCGGCAGCGACGCGCATCGCGGTTTCACGGGCGCTGGAACGTCCACCACCACGATAATCACGAAATCCGTATTTCTCAAAATACGTCATATCGGCATGACCGGGACGGAATTTATCTTTGATATCCGAATAATCCTTACTGCGTTGATCGGTATTGCGAATCAGCAAAGCAATCGGACAACCGGTGGTTTTGCCTTCGAAAACGCCGGAAAGTATCTCCACTGCATCGGCCTCGCGGCGTTGCGTGGTGTATTTATTTTGCCCCGGCTTGCGGCGATCCAAATCAGGCTGAATATCCGCTGCCGACAAGCTCAACCCCGCCGGACACCCATCAACAATGGCCACCAGAGCCGCCCCATGCGATTCACCCGCTGTAGAAACGCGGAAAATCTGGCCGAAGGAGGAACCGGACATACTTATTCGATTCCCGGGTCGCCTACCCCGATATGGAAACCTGCATCCACATAATGCACTTCACCGGACACCCCGGAAGCCATATCGGAGAGAAGATATGCAGCGGTATTGCCCACTTCATCCTGTGTGACATTGCGTTTTAACATCGAACCGCGCGCACTTTTTTCCATCAATTTGCGAAAATCACCCACCGCAGATGCCGCCAGTGTGCGTATCGGCCCGGCTGAAATCGCATTCACCCGGATACCGTCCGGACCCAAATCCTGCGCCAGATAACGGGTCGATGCCTCCAATGCCGCTTTGGCCACACCCATCACATTGTACCCCGGAACCGTGCGTTCAGCCCCCAGATAGGTCATGGTCACCATGCTTGACCCCGCTTTCATCAGCGGCGCGGCACGCTGCGCACAAGCAATAAATGAATACGCCGAAATGTCCAGCGCCAGACGAAAATCTTCGCGCGAGGTGGTTGAAAAACGGTTACGCAACGCATCTTTATTGGCAAACGCAATCGAATGCACCATAAAATCCAGATGGCCCCACTGCTGCTCTACTTTTGCAAAAAAATCATCCATTTGCGTATCATCACTGACATCCAAAGGCTCAATAAACGTCGCATCCACCGATTCGGCCAATGGACGCACACGCTTTTCCAGCATCTCGCCGAGATAATTAAAGCCGAGTTCCGCGCCTTCGCGTTTGCATGCCTGCGTGACACCCCATGCAATGGATTTATCGTTGGCAATGCCAAGAATCAGACCTTTCTTTCCAGCTAATATACCCACGCAAACCCTCCGGCAATATGAATGGGGGAAAGCTAACCCGCATTATTCATAAATTCTACCGCGCCCTTGCTTGTTCCCTTGTCCGCAACGAATCCCTCATCCCCCAAGGGATACTCTCTTGCGCAATGCCCCAGGGTACCCTCTCTGCCGTAAGCGGCATTCACCTTGGCGCAATTCACCTGATCAGTCGTCCGTATGCATAGTTACGGCTTCCTGCTTCGAAATCCGTTGCAAACAAAGAACCGGCGCAATCATCACGGCGATTCACGAATAATCCGGGCTAGCAGGAGCTGCTTGCAAAAGTCTGGGTGGATAAGATGCAATCCCACTTTGAGTAGATTTTCAGGCTGGATTGAGGGGCATGGTGGTTCCATGCCTCGAAGATTCAGCCTAGAAATACGCCGAAGTGGGGAAGCAGATTGCCGATCACGACTTTTGCAAGTGGCTCGCAGGACATCCGGCAAAGCGCACGAGGCCGATTCGGGCTGCGGCGTGCTATGCTCACGTCTGCTCGATGGCCGTCATTTCTTCGTCTGAAAAACCGAAATAATGGCCGATTTCATGCACCAGCACATGCCGGATGCAATGCGCCACATCCTCGCCATTTTCCCGACACCACAACAAAATCGGCTGCCGGTAAAGGTGAATCACGTCAGGCGGATGCCCGCCGTAACTGCTGCCGCGCTCCGGCAGCGGCCAGCCCTGATACAATCCCAGCAGGTCATACGCCGATTCCACCTGCATCTCGCGCTGCACAGCAGCATCGGGAAAATCATCAGTAAGTACCACCACATTGTCGATAGCCTGCACAAAACGTTGCGGCAACTGCGCATAAGCACGCTCCGCCAGCAACTGAAATTCATCGGCATCCATGCAACAGATGCTAACGCAAAAAACCACAACAAAACATCCACTCAAGCCCGCGCCACAGGCTGCGATAGAATAATGCATGCGCAACAACGAACTGACACTCTATCGGCCAAAACGCAGCCCCTGTCTACTTTACGTTGTCACAACGCTGATGCTGATGTTCATGGTTTATTTGCTGATTTGGGCATGAAATATGCGTGCAGATTTATACGGGAAATATCCCTAAGGAGGCGCCGTAATGAATAACAAATATACTTGCATGCATGATAGCCACGGCTACTTCGTCGGCCTTTGGGTATTAGGGAAAATCAAGCGTCTGTCATTGGAATATTTTGCCGATGAAAGCAGTTGTGTGCAGGCCATTCAAGCCCGCCACTGGACCCGCCGCAGCGAGTATCAAAGCTGCTAACCTGTATTATTCATGCGTCATACAGGATAGATCACTCAGAACAGAGCGCAGCCATCCCTTTGCGAAAATCAGGATAAAGCAGTTCCGCAAGCAGTTCTTCATGCAGCAGCCGGTTGCTCACCCGTTTGTTATCTCTAAAAAACGCCAGTGCTGCCGGAGAAAGCTGCTTTTCGCCTTCCCCGGGATTCAGAATCACCGGCGGCGGCGCATCAATCATCCGCGCTAGCTGCGTCACATATTCGACATGCGGCAGCGGCATATCGTCGGCTAAATTGACGGTACGTCCGCAGCGCGGTTTGCGCATCGCCGCAAGCACTGCCGCAACAATATCATCGACATGAATCCGCGAAGAAAAATGCGCCGGATTCCAGGCAACCACCTTGTATCCACCGGCCCGTAAACGATCAAGAATATTGCGCTCCGGCCCGTAAATTCCAGCCAAACGGAACACCTCCGCAGGCAACCGGGAATCCAGCCACGCCTGCTCTGCCCGCAACCGCTCCCGGCCACGTGCACTACCCGGTTTACAAGCAAATGATTCATCCACCCAAGCGCCATTCGCATCACCATAAACGCCGGTACTCGATAAATAACCGGCCCAGCAAACACCACTCAGTTTCGGTGCTATTTCCGGTAACCAGAGCGGCTGGGTCGCATGCAAGCCATTGTTATTTTGTGTCAGCGGAATCGAATCCACCACCGCATCCACTTCCGCCAGCAATGCATCCGGCAAATCAATCGGCGACGGGGCAATTACAGCCTCGATTCCCATGCTTTTCAACATCGACGCGCGTTTTTCCGAACGCGTCGTGCCGATCACCCGCATGCCGTCGTCAAGACAAACCGCCGCCAGCCTCTCACCGACATAACCGCAACCGAGAATAAGTAGCGTTCTAATCAAAGTGTATCCAGCGGGCTTTGCACGCCTGCGCCGCCTTTATTCAACACATGCGTATAAATCATGGTGGTGCTGACATCGGCATGGCCGAGTAATTCCTGCACCGTGCGAATATCCTGCCCCCGTTCCAGCAGGTGGGTAGCGAAGGAGTGGCGCAGGCTGTGGCAACTGACGCGTTTTTCAATGCCTGCTGCATTGGCGGCTTGTTTCACGGCTTTTTGCAGCCCGTTTTCATGCAGGTGGTGTCGCCGCACCTGCTTTGAGCGTGGATCAACCGACAGACGCTTGCTGGGGAACACATATTGCCAGCGCCATTCTTTCGCCGCATTCGGATATTTGCGCGATAACGCACCGGGCAAAAACACCTCGCCATGACCGTCGGCAATATCCTGTTTGAATAACATTTTCACTTCGGCGAGATGGGCGCGTAATGGCTCAATCGACATATCCGGCAGGGGAACCACGCGATCTTTCATACCCTTACCGTTGCGCACGGTAATTTGTCGATAATCGAAATCAACATCCTGCACACGCAGACGCACGCATTCCATCAACCGCATGCCGGAGCCATAAAGCAGCCCCGCCTGCAATCGGAACACCCCGTGCATGACATCCAGTAAACGGCGCACCTCATCAACAGACAGCACCACGGGAAGACGTTTCGGACGTTTGGCGCGGGCAAAGGATTCCAGTTTTCCCAGTTCCTTTCCCAATACCTGTTTATACAGGAACACCAGCGCATTCAAAGCCTGATTCTGGGTGCTGGTGCTGACATTGCGAGATACGGCGAGGTACTCCAGAAATGAGCTGATGGCCGACATATCCAGTTCGGCTGGGTCATGCCCTTGGTGAAAGCCGATAAAACGCTCCGCCCAGGAAATATACGTTTGTTCCGTACGGATCGAATAGCCCCGCCG
The DNA here is from genome assembly GCA_003233235.1 of Zetaproteobacteria bacterium. Taxonomy (GTDB): domain Bacteria; phylum Pseudomonadota; class Zetaproteobacteria; order Mariprofundales; family Mariprofundaceae; genus UBA1543. The sequence goes on along the minus strand of QILF01000079.1, from coordinate 1,511 downwards.
CCGTATTTCAGCTTTCATCCGCGCCATTAATTTAGGTTGTTGTTGTGTCAACGCAATTTCGCTGGATGGAACCGACGCATCTGTTTGCATCTCACGCGCCACAGTCGGATGCTGATCGGAGAGTGCTTTGGCCGAAGCTCGCCACTGTTCCCAGTCAAACGAATCAACCCATGGCAAATGAACCATCTCCCGCAGCAACAATTCAATAGCATCCACAGCTTGCTTAAATTGCCATGCTTGCCACGCTCCTTTTCTGCCTAGTACTTCCAGATACCCGCGCAAATCTGTGCTATTATGCAGGGTCAGCCGTTTATCGGGAAAGGCATCAATATAATGCCTGGCCCGAATCACAAACCAGCGGTCAAAGGGTTCCTTGATTCCTTTATCGTGAATGATGGTAATATATTTATCCCAGAATCGCGCAATTGCAGCTTCGCGCTCCGGCGAGGTTGTTTGCCTTTTACCCGGCAAAAGATTATGGCAACACAAAGTATGGAGAGCGGGATGCTACAATGTCAATATATAGATTACATCTATCACCATATCAGCCCATTCTGTCTATATGACTGTTAGAAGGTAAGGAGAGAAAATATGGATTTCATTGAAATTTTAAAAAACGAATATCTCTCTATCATTTTTGGAGGATTTGCTGGTATTATAACAGCGTGGATAACGCAGCGTGTACTAAATAAACGTGGATTGTTTAGTTATTATGTCAATCATAATAGAGTTGGTATATCTACCGAAGATAAAACATTTGGTAATGTATCAGTCACTTGGAATGACAATTCCATAAACCATCTGTATTTTTCAACATTAGACCTTAAAAATGAAAGTTTAAATGATTATGAAAACGTCATAATAAGGACATATACGGATAACACGCGACTATTATCAGAATCAACTCAAATCCTTGAGTCACCCAATATCTTAGAGTGGACTGAAAAATTTAGAGACCAATTATTTGTTGAAAATGACCAACGCCCTACTGAGGCACAAACAGCGATATATAACGGCCAACGAGAATATTTAATTCCTGTATTTAATAGAGGGCAAGTCATAAGAATTAGTTATCTAAATTCCGCAATCTCCGAAGAAGTACCTAGTATATGGCTATCTGCAACAATTAAAGGAGTTAAAGTTAAATTTCGGATACCGCGAGAACAAATATATGGTGTGTCTCAGCCACAAGCTGCATTAACAGGCGTTGTCATAGGTTTATTATTTATTATCCCACTTGTCGTGTTTATTCATAACACATGGATTGTTGCTCTGTTAGCTATAAGTTATGGCTTTGTTGCACAAATACCAGGAGCATTCTTTATTAAAATGGTACGAAAAATAAGAGAAGCTGTTGGTGGATAAACCTTCTAACAAAAGCATAGAGAGGGACTTCGCTTCGCTTGCCCCTCATGCAGGTCGTTAGCTGTATGCGATGGCAATAGGCACACAAGGTGCTATGCTTGCCACCATGAAACCTATTAACTGGAGTCCTGATAAAAATCGCAAGC
>QILF01000101.1 GCA_003233235.1 Zetaproteobacteria bacterium | reverse complement strand
GCTTTGGCTTGCAAGGATTTCCATCGAGCGATTTCAGGCACAAAGAAACAGTTCTCAGCAATATATTCATCCCTGTCTTCAGGGTCGGAATATTCATCCCGCTCTAAGCGTTCAAACAACTCTTGGAATGAATCGGAAATATATTTGAGGAAGATTAAGCCAAGCACCACATTCTTATACTCTGCGGCATCAATGTTCTTTCTTAGCTTGTCCGCAGTTTTAAACAATGCGGCTTCAAAATTGTTGTTATCAGTTGCCATGACTTCCCCAGCAAAGCTTCAGAAGCAAACTTTGCCCTCTCAATATGTTCCAAAACCCTACTATAGGCCAATTGGTCCAATATTCCACTTCGACGCACTACCTGACATTAGTAATTCTCCATCTCATCGGCTAGATAGTCGGCAAGGCAATTGTCTCCATCATTTTAGTATAGAATCAAGCGTATGAGCGAGACAAGACAAGGAAACACATTCGCCGAGGCTTTCGATTTCGCAACAGCTCTTCCGGGGAGGACAAGGGGGAGCTTTTCGATAAGGATGCCATGGATACAGGTAAGGTGGAGCATCCCGAAGACACGGTGGAGAAGGAAACACCGGATGCCGGAGAAGACGCTTCTGTGAGGAACGATGACGACGAGTTGGATTAAATGAGCGTATTACGATTATATCCTGTACCGCAGCAGGAGCGGTCTTTGCCGCGCGTTTATCTTGATTTGCAGCTGCATCGGCAAGCAAAACCGGGTGATGTGCTGATCTACGCCAATTACATCACTTCACTGGACGGGCGTATCGCGCTTGCCGATTCGGATGGAGGGCAGCAAGTGCCGAAGGCATTGGCCAACAAACGCGATTGGCGGTTGTATCAGGAATTGGCAGCGCAGAGCGACATCATGCTGACCAGCGCCCGTTATTTCCGCCAGTTGGCAAAAGGAAATGCACAGGATTTGCTGCCGGTGGGTGCGGGTGAGGATTATGCCGATTTGCGCGACTGGCGGAAATCGGAAGGGTTAAAAGCGCAGCCGGATGTGGCGATTGTGTCGGCCAGCCTTGATATTCCGCAGGCGGCGCTGGAAAATGTATCGGATCGGCGGATTCTGGTACTGACGACGGAACGTGCTAACGATGCCAAAGTCGCGGGTTTGGAGGCGTTGGGCGTTGAGGTGGTGATTGCCGGAGCGCGGCAGGTCGAAGGCGAGTTGCTCAAAGGGGTGCTCGTAGCCAACGGGTATACAAGCGCCTATATGATTGCCGGGCCTGCATTGCATGCGACGCTGGTTTCAGCCGACGTGCTGGATTTACTGTTTCTGACGACGCGGTACATGCTGCTCGGCGGTGATGATTTCAGCAGTATGATGCAGGGACATCTTGAGCATCCGGTTCACCTTGAACTTGAAACCCTGTTTTTTGATGCGGCGGGCGGGCAGAGCTTTGCCTGTTATCGTTGCCAATCGTAACATCATGGGCGAACTCAGTTGGATGTGATTAGTCAGATGTAATCTGTCGAATTTCAAGCAATAAGTATTTCAAGCAATCAGATTTTAATCAGTCGATTTTCAATCAATTGATCAGCGGGCGAATCAACCAGACGACACCAACCACCACCACAGCCATCACCAGATTTAGCCGGATACCGGTACGTATCATCGTTTGCATTGGCACTTGATGCGTTCCGAAAACAATCGCATTCGGTGGCGTCGCCACAGGCAGCATGAAGGCGCAGGAAGCAGATAATGTGGCAGGTAGAAGAATCATCAATAGATCCATTTGATTGGTCAGCGCCGCAGCGGCGAGAATCGGCAGCATAACCTGCGTAATTGCCGTATTGCTGGTGATTTCGGTGAGAAAAGTCATTGCCAGCGCAATGCCGAGCATCATCAGCGGCAAGGGTAGGCCGGTCAGGAAATCAAGCTGGCTGCCGAGCCATTGCGACGCGCCTGAATGCTGCATGCCGTAGGCCAGCGCGAAACCTCCGCCGAGCAGCAGCACAATATCCCACGGCAGCTTGCTAAAAGCGGCGGTGTCGAGCACCGGCTTTTTGTTTTCACCGCGTAGCAGAAACAGCCATGCTGCACCGAAAATAGCCACGCTTCCGTCATCCACACCCGGGTAGGGGAGCAATGATGACCATCCGGGAATTGTCAGTGATTGCAAAGAGATACCTTTTCGGCTCATCCATGCCAGTGCGGTTAACGTCAAGACCCATGTGACGATTTTTTCCTCGCGGCGCATCCCGCCGAGCGCACGACGATCACGCTTGAGCATGTCGGTATCGGAAGGCTGCCAGTTTACCCCGGCAAGCCGTCGTCGCATGAACAGCATGAGCACGATCAGCCCGGCAATAACCATCGGGATGCCAATCATCATCCATTGCAAAAAGGAGGGTGTCATTTCAGGCGCGTGCGCACTGACCGCTTCGAGGAAAACCAGATTCGGGGCCGTGCCGACCGGCGTACCCATGCCGCCGATATTGGCTGAATAGGCAATGGTAAGCAGAAAAGCGACAGCAACGGGGCGAATCGCCTCCGCGCCATGTTCCTCGGCTAGCCGCGCCAGAAGCGGTACGGCAATCGTGACCATCAGCATGGTGGTGGCGGTATTCGAAATCCACATGGATAGAAAGGCTGTGGTTAGCGCGAAACCGAATGCCAGTTGCAGCGGACCGGCATGCAGTTTGGAAAGCAGTGCGAGCGCGAGGCGTTTGTGCAGGCCGCTGCGCTCCAGTGCTTGCGCAATCAGAAAGCCGCCGATGAACAGGAAGATGATGCTGTTGAAATAACGCGGCGCGATGTGTTTGCTATCGACAATACCCGCCAGCGGAAATGCTACCAGCGGAATCAGCGCCGTAAAGGCAATTGGAACGCATTCGCTGATCCACCAGATAGCCATCCAGACGGCGATACCAAGCATGGCCGGAGCGTGCGGAAAACCGGTGATAGTCAGGCTGTTTGCAATCACGATTCCGGCCAGCGGGCCAGCAAACAAAGCAAGCAGACGCAGGTTCATTTAAGCGTAGAAGTGGTTAGCTCGTCGCCTGTCTGGTATTGCGGGTTGCTGATATGCGCGTTCAGCCCGGTGAGCAGCTGGTCGAACCATGCGTTCAATGCCTGCTGCTTAAGAATGCCGGAAATCGTTTCATGCACTTCGTCCAGCGTCTGGCGGCTGGCTTCCCGTTTGCCGAGCAGTTCAATGATATGCCAGCCGAAACGGGTTTTGACGGGACCGACGATCTGCCCCGGTTTGCTGAGCGCGAACACTTTATCCTCAAAGGGCTTGACCATGACGCCGCGCGGAAACCAGTTCAAATCGCCACCGCGTGTTTTTGTGCTGTAGTCACGCGACATTTCTACCGCCAACGTAGCGAAATCCTTGCCGTGTTTAAGCTGTTTAAGTACCGCTTTCGCCTGTTTTTCATTGGCCAGAAGGATATGCCGTGCGTGCACTTGTTCGGGAATGGTGAAATCGGTGAGATGTGCTTTGTAATAAGCCGCAATAGCTGTTTCTGCAGGTTCCGGAAGGCGGTGCATTTTCCACTGTTGCAGATTTTCGATGAGAATGTCGTCACGTGCTTTGACGATGCGCCGATGGATGGCGGCATCTTCATCGAGATGCAATGCTTTGGCCTGATAACTAAGCGCCTGTCGTCGCAGCAGCACATGCAGTATGCGGCTGCGCAGCGCCGGATCGTTGCGTTGTAAATGCAGTTTTTCAGGCAGGGCGGTAATGGCATCGTCGATATCCGACTCGTAAATGGCTTTGCCGCCGAGTCTGGCCGCTTCCGGTGAGCTCGGTGCTGCCTGCTTGTGGTTTTGCTGTTGCTGGCAAGCACTCACAAATACAAGCAGAATGGCGCTTGCAAATAGCCATCCTGATGTTCGCAGGCTTGTGATCGGGGCAGTGAAAATCGGGAGCAGGTTGCGCATGGGCGGTGAGCGTAGCGTGCAATTCGGCAATGTGCACGGAGGAAATGAATGTCACCGGTAGTAATTACGATTCTGGTATTAAGTTTATATCTGGTTTTTTACCGGTTTTATGCGCGCGGTATCCTTGCCAAACGCGTGTTTGCATTGTCCGATGCGCAACCTACGCCCGCGCATACCTTGCGTGACGATGTGGATTATCTGCCGTCCAATAAATACGTGCTGTTCGGGCATCATTATGCCTCGATTGCCGGGCTTGCGCCGATGCTCGGGCCTGCGATTGCGGTGATTTGGGGTTGGTTTCCGGCTTTGTGCTGGGTGGTGCTGGGTACGTTGCTTGTCGGTGCAGTACACGATTTTTCGGCACTGGTGTTATCAATACGCCACAACGGGCAGAGTATGGGCAGTATTTCGCGTGATGTAATCAGCCCGCGCACACGGCTGCTTTTTCTGCTGGTGATTTTCTTTCTGGTGGCGCTGGCGATGGGTGTGTTCGTGCTGGTTATTTCGGGTTTGTTTGCAGCACCCGACCCGGCGCATATTCCCGCAACAGCACATCCGGAGGCGGTGTTCCCGACTTATGCTTTGATGCTGATTGCGATGCTTATCGGTTATCTGATTTATCGTAAAAATATGCCGTTGTGGCCGCTGATTGGTGTTGGTTTCGTGTTGATGCTGTTGACCACATGGATAGGTTTGTATCTGCCGGTGACCGGCGTTTCCGCTTCGACATGGAGCTGGACGCTGCTTGTTTACGCGTTTGCGGCCAGTGTTTTGCCGGTTTGGCTGCTGTTGCAACCGCGTGATTTCCTCAATTCGCTGCTGCTGTATCTGGCGATGTTCTGCATGTTGGCCGGTTTTTTCGTGATGTCGCCGCAGTGGGTCGCACCCGCCATCAATATGCATCCGGAAGGCGCGCCGCCGATGCTGCCGTTTTTATTCATCGTGATTGCCTGTGGTGCGATTTCCGGTTTTCACGGCATGGTCGCTTCGGGGACAACCGCCAAACAACTGGACAAGGAATCGGATGCGCCGTTTGTCGGTTATGTCGGCATGATTGGTGAGTCGCTGCTGGCTTTGTTGGCGGTACTGGCGACCACGGCGGGGGCGTTTACCACACACGAGCAGTGGGCGAGTTTCTACGGTTCGTGGCATCAGGCCGCCGGTTTACATCAGAAGCTTGCAGTATTTATTCAGGGCAACGGTCAGTTTGTGCATCAATTGGGTGTGCCGTTGGATGTGGCGATGGCATTTATCAGCGTGGTGGTGGTCGCATTTGCGATGACATCGGTGGATACGGGGACGCGTTTGTTGCGTTTCAATATTGAAGAAATCGGTGATGCCATTGGTTTGAAGGTTCTTTCCAACCGTTATGTGGCAACGCTGCTGGCGGTGGCGGCGATTGGCTTTTTCGCGTTTTTCAAGGTGAACGGCAAGCCTGCCGGATTGTTTCTATGGACGCTGTTCGGTACGACCAATCAAATTCTCGCCGGATTGACCCTGTTAACGGTAACCATTTATCTCTACCGCAAACGTAAACCTGTTCTTTATACGCTTTTGCCGATGCTGCTGGTGCTCGGCGCGACGATTTCCGGCATGGTAATGGGTATCGTCAAGGCCGTCGGCAAAGATCAGTGGGCAGTGGCGACGGTGGGTGGTGTCATTCTTGCGTTGGCGCTGTGGGTGCTGTTTGAGGCGTGCGTGGTTGCATGGCGGATTCGCACGGAGCATCGACAAATGGCTCCGGATAGCGGGTGAACGGATTGCTGCTGAGTAAGCTGTTGACGCAGCTGATTTTACCGCCGGGCGGATTGATTGTGCTGATTGCTGTCGGCTTGTTGTTCCATCGCCGTCGCTGGGGTCGGGTCCTGGTTTGGCTGTCGCTGGCCGGTTTGTGGTTGTTGTCCACCGGACCGGTACGTGATGCGCTGATTCGACCGCTGGAATTTGCCGATCAACCACTGAATATGGCGACTGTACCTGAAAAAGGTGCGGCTATTGCCTTGCTCGGCGGTGGCGTTTATGCGCATGCACCTGAATATGGCGGACACGATGCGTTGGGGCGTTTTGCGATGATGCGCACGATTTATGCCGCGAAAATTGCGCGTGAAAGCGGGCTTCCTGTTTTTACCAGCGGCGGCAAGGTGCTCTCGCACGATAATGTCGAGCCGAGCGGGGCTGTGATGCGTCGCTGGTTGGAACGATTCGGAGTTCCTGCGCAGCAGATATATGCTGAAACAGAGGCCAAAAATACTTGGCAGAATGCTGTGTATTTGCAGCATATGCTACAAGCGCAAGGTATTGACCATGTGTTGCTGGTGACCAGTGCATGGCATATGCCGCGTGCGCGCTGGTGTTTTGAGAAACAGGGTCTGTATGTAATTGCAGCGCCAACCGACTACCTGACCAGTCAGGAGGCTTATGATTTACGCAGCTATATTCCGCATTGGGACGTGCTGGCCGATTCGGCACGGGCGTTGCACGAATATCTGGGCCTGCTCTGGTATCGGATTCGTTATGCCTGAGTATTGTCTGCGAGATTATCCTCGATATTGGTCGGCAGTTAGATTGTATTCGCAATTTAAACCGGTATGCGCTATAACTCACCCGTGAGCAAGCCAATCCGCAAGCCCGATGGTGGCGATATTATCCCTTTCCCCGATCAGCGTAACGCTCTGGAGCAGGATGCCGATATGGGTGGCCCGAATGCGGCCTGGGTGGAGGCGCTGTACGAGGATTATCTGGCGCAGGCGGATTCCGTTCCTGAGGTGTGGGCGGCACGATTTCGTGCTTTGCAGGGGGAAGGCGATGTTTCCCGCCGTGATGTAGAGGCGCAACTGGTGCGCGAGGCGTCGCTGAATCATGTTTCGCATGCGTTTTCCGGAAGTGAGGGTGGCGAAGTGGAATACCCTTCGCGGGCGCTTTATCTGATTCACGGTTATCGTGTGTACGGTCATTTGCATGCCGATCTTGATCCGTTGCATTTGCATCCCCCACCAAGCAGTCCTGAGTTGGAGCCGCGTTATTACGGGCTTTCCGATGCCGATATGGATGTGTCGTTTCCGACGGGTGATCTGGTGGGTCCGCCGATGTTGCCGTTGCGTGAAATTATGGATATTTTGCGCAACACTTACAGCGGAAAAATTGGCCCGGAATTCCTTTATGTGAGTGATTCAGCGCAGAAACACTGGTTGCAGGAACGGTTGGAAAGCATTCGCTCGACGCCCAATTTTGATGATGAAATTCGCTTGCGAATCTTCAATAAGGTGATGCATGCGGGCGAATTCGAACATTTCCTGCATACCCGTTATGCCGGGCAGAAACGGTTTTCTCTGGAAGGCGGCGAAAGCCTGATTCCGATGCTCAATATGCTCACCCAGCATGCCGGTTGCAAAGGGGCCAAGGAAGTTATTCTCGGTATGGCGCATCGCGGCAGGCTGAATGTGTTGGCCAATCTGCTGGGTAAATCATTATCCGAAATTTTCGCTGAATTTGAAGGTGTGCAATACGTTGATGCCGATGCGGGTTCCGGTGATGTAAAATATCATCTGGGTTTTTCTGCGGATATTCCGACACCCGGCGGAACAGTTCATTTATCGCTGGCTTTCAATCCGTCGCATCTGGAAATTATTACTCCGGTCGTGCTTGGTGGTGTGCGCGCGCGTCAGCGCAGGCGTAACGATTATTTGCGTCGCGAGGTGCTTAGTGTACTGGTGCATGGCGATGCGGCGTTTGCAGGACAGGGCGTGGTTGCTGAATCCTTGAATCTTTCCAAGTTGAGCGGTTTTCGAACCGGCGGCACGATTCATGTCGTGGTCAATAATCAGATTGGCTTTACCACCAACCCGTTTGATGCCCGCTCCACGTTGTACTGCACCGATGTTGCCAAGATGGTGCAGGCACCGATTTTGCACGTGAATGGTGATGATCCGGAGGCTGTAGTATTGGCAGCGCAGATTGCTCTGGATTACCGCTACAAGTTCAAGTCCGACGTGGTGATTGATATGATTTGTTATCGGCGGCACGGGCATAATGAGGGTGATGAACCGACAGTGACGCAGCCGGTGATGTACCGGAAAGTGGCGGCGCATCCTTCGGTGCATCAACTATACCGGCAGCATCTTGTGACTGACGGGGTGTTGAGCGATGAGGAAGTCGATGCGCGGATACATGATTATCGTACTTGTCTGGAGCAAGTGCGACAAAATCCTGATCGTCGGCAGCCGGAAGTTCATAATAGTTTGCATGGACGCTGGAGCGGTTTCTTGCACAACAATGCGCCTGAACCGGACACGGCGGTAAATGCCGAAAAATTACACGATCTAGTGCGTCGCGGACATGCTGTTCCGGCTGATTTTACCCTGCATCCGAAGGTTGAGAAAATTTACGATTCACGTGTGCGCATGGTGGATGGCGAAATGGCGATGGATTGGGGCTGTGCCGAGTCCATGGCCTATGCGAGTCTGCTGGATGAAGGCGGGTGGGTGCGTATTTCAGGTCAGGATTCCGGACGCGGTACTTTCTTCCATCGTCATGCCGTTGTTTACGATCATATCTCAGGAAAGAAATTCGTACCGCTCAGACAGGTGGAGAATGGCCAAATGGCACATTTTGTTGCCGTTGACAGCATGCTTTCCGAAGAAGCTGTGATGGCATTCGAATACGGCTATTCGCTGTCCGATCCGCGCGCGCTGGTGATTTGGGAAGCGCAATATGGTGATTTCGCCAACAATGCGCAGGTTGTGATTGATCAGTTTATCGCCGCAGGTGAATCCAAATGGGGACGTATGAGCGGTTTGGTGCTGTGGTTACCGCACGGCTATGAAGGGCAGGGTGCGGAGCATTCGTCGGCACGTCTGGAGCGTTATCTGCAATTGTGTGCCGAATGTAATATGCAGGTGACCTACCCGACTACGCCGGCACAGTTGTTTCACCTTTTGCGTCGCCAGTCGCTGATTCGGACGCGTAAGCCGCTGATTATCATGGCTCCGAAAAGTATGCTGCGCCAGAAGTTATCATTTTCTTCTACGCAGGAATTAAGCAACGGTAGCTTTCAACCGCTGCTTGCCGAGGTAGATCCGTTGCATACGCCTGCCGTGCGGCGGCTTATCGTTTGTTCCGGTAAAGTGTATTACGATTTGCTCGCTGAACGGCGCAAGCGCGGTATTGAAGATGTGGCGATTGTTCGATTGGAGCGTTTGTATCGTTTCCCGTATGAAGAATTGAAGGGGCAGGTGGCGTGGTTTACTGGTGCAACTGAAATGCTCTGGGTTCAGGAAGAGCCGGAGAATCAGGGTGCATGGTTCCAGATTCAACATTGTTTGCACCGGTGTTTGCGTGATGGTCAGCAGCTATTCCATCTGGCGCGTGCGGCAACGGCAGCTCCGGCGGTCGGCTCGGGTAAACGACATATCGAGCAGCAGCAGGCACTGGTCGAAATAGCACTTAGCAAACCAATCGACGGTATGATTGGCTAACGGAAAAAGGGGTTGATGCGTGGATATTGAAATCAAGGTTCCCAGTCTCGGCGAATCAGAATCGGAAGCGACGTTGATTGCCTGGCATAAGCATGTCGGCGATACGGTGAACGAAGACGATGTGCTGGCTGAAATCGAGAGCGATAAAATCACCATGGAAGTGACGGCTTTATCACCGGGTACGCTGAAAAAGATAAATAAACAGGATGGCGATGCGGTTGAGCCGGGTGAAGTGATTGGTTTGATTGAGGCCGCAAAGGCTGGCGACAAACCGGTTGCGGCGAAGCAAATCGTGAAAGAAAAACCGGCACAAGAAAAACAGGTGGAAGAAAAACAGGTGGAAGAAAAACAGGCGCGTAAAGTAGAAGCTCCCAAAGCAAAAGCGGAAAATATTGTCCCTGTCGTTGTTCCAGAACAGGTGGCGCATAAAGAACCTGCTAATAAACCAGCGGCCAAACCTGCTATGCAGCAAGCTTCGTCCGGCGAAGCGCGGAGCGAGCAACGTGTGCCGATGACCGCACTACGCAAAACCATCGCCCGCCGCCTCAAACAGGCACAAAATACCGCTGCTATCCTGACCACTTTCAACGAGGTGAATATGCAGCCGGTCATGGATTTGCGCAGCCGCTACCGCGATGATTTTAAGCAGCGGCACGGTGCAAATCTTGGTTTTATGTCGTTTTTTGTGAAAGCGTGTGCTGAGGGTTTGCGTCGTTATCCGGCCATCAATGCCTGCATTGAGGATGAAGAAATTGTTTATCGGAATTATCAGGATATAGGTATTGCCGTGTCCACAGAGAAAGGACTGGTTGTACCGGTGCTGCGTGATGCCGGTTCCATCAGTATGGCTGAAATCGAGCAGGGGATCGTTGAATTTGCCGATAAAGCGCGTACTGGCGCGTTAGTGCCTGACGATTTAAAAGGCGGGACATTCTCAATTACCAACGGCGGTGTGTTCGGATCCCTGCTATCGACGCCAATTATCAATCCGCCGCAGAGTGCTATTCTCGGCATGCATTCGATTCAACCGCGTCCGGTGGCTGAGAGCGGGCAGGTTGTGGTGCGACCCATGATGTATATTGCGTTGTCTTATGATCATCGCATTATTGATGGACGTGAGGCGGTACAGTTTTTAACTGCAATCAAAGAAACACTGGAATTTCCGGGGCGCGGGATGCTTGAGTTATGAGCGGGTTGTTGTTTGCTGTTGCTTGACATGCTTTGCGGTGGCGCGTAGAAATTCACCTGTTGCCGCTTTCCGGCGCTCTTTTTTCATCCCAAAATTTATCACTTTAACGATGTATTCACATCAATCTGGAGTAAGAATATCGTGTCATCCCAAGAATCAGACGTAGTTACACCCATTGCAGACGGCGAAAACAAAAAAGCCACTGGCGAAAAACAGGTGCGGCGCACGCGGCGGCGAAAGGTCGTGGAGAACACGCCTGAAAGTGCTGCGAATCAGGAGGATTCAGGCAACGATTCTCCTGCCACAGAGGTTAATCAGACAGCACGTACGGATGAGCAGAAGCCGCGCCGCAATCAGCAGGGCGGGCGTAATAATCACCGCCGGAAAGCTGGGAATAAGGGGGGCAATGACGCTCGCAATCATCGCCGCAACGACCGTCCCGAAGAGCCGATTTCCGATGAGTTTAAAGATGTGCAGATGAATTTGCGCGAGGTGGCGCAAATGCACCCGCAGGCGTTGCTTGATTTGGCGGCATCGCTGGAAATTGAAAATGCAGCCGGTATGCGCAAGGCCGAGCAGGTGTTTTCTATTCTCAGGGCGCACGCGATGCGCAGCGGTACGTTGTATAGCGAAGGTGTGCTGGAGATTCTCCCCGATGGTTATGGTTTTCTGCGTTCGCAGGAGGCCAATTATCTGGCCGGGCCGGATGATGTGTATGTGTCGCAGAATCTGGTGCGGCGTTTTTCGTTGCGCAAGGGTGATACGGTGTCCGGGCAAATTAAATCACCGCGTGAAGGCGAGCGTTATTTCGCACTCAAGGATGTGGATTCCATCAATGGTGAAGATCCGAAAGTTGCCAAGACCAAAGTGCTGTTCGATAATTTAACACCGTTGTATCCGGATCGCGGCCTAGCCATGGAAGTCGAGGGTTCGGCAGACAGAACCGGTCGGGTGATTGATATTGTCGCGCCTATCGGTGCCGGGCAACGCGGCCTGCTGGTGGCGCCGCCGCGCACAGGTAAAACGATGATGATGCAGTCCATCGCACATTCTATCGCGGCCAATCATCCGGAAGTGGTGCTGATGGTGCTGCTTATTGACGAGCGTCCGGAAGAGGTGACCGACATGAGGCGTTCGGTGAAGGGCGAAGTGATTTCATCGACGTTCGACGAACCGGCGCAGCGTCATGTGCAGGTGTCGGAGATGGTCATAGAGAAAGCCAAACGTCTGGTTGAGCATGGCCGGGATGTGGTGATTCTTCTTGATTCGATTACCCGTTTGGCACGTGCCTATAATACCGTCGTTCCATCCTCTGGAAAGATTCTTTCCGGCGGTGTGGATTCCAATGCACTGCATCGTCCGAAACGGTTTTTCGGTGCTGCGCGCAATATCGAAGGTGGCGGTTCGCTGACCATTATCGCTACCGCACTGGTCGATACCGGCAGCAAGATGGATGAGGTGATTTTCGAAGAATTCAAGGGAACCGGCAATATGGAAATCAAGCTGGATCGCAAGCTTGTCGATAAACGTGTGTTCCCGGCGATTGATATTGCCCCGTCTGGAACCCGCAAAGAAGAGCTGTTGGTTGATCGCGAAGCGCTGCAAAAGATTTGGATTTTACGCAAGATTCTTTCGCCGATGGGCGTTGTCGATGCGATGGAGTTTTTGCTTGATAAACTCGGTAAAACCAAGAATAACGACGAGTTTTTCGATAAAATGAACCAATAATGCTTATGTTTTGAAGGTAAAAGGTAAAAGTAGCCTTTAGTAAGCTAAAGAGGCCAACATTTTTTCAGAATTGTTCCTTAAGGTGGTCAAGTAGCGGGGCTGCATTTCGCAGTACAATGTCGAAGACGTTTTCGAATCCTTGTTCACCGCCGTAATAAGGATCCGGAACCGGCGCATCTGGATTGTCCGATTCAAACTGGCGCAGCATCAATAGTTTTTCTTCATCCGCGCCCATATCAATCAGGTCCAGACGATTATTTTCGTCCATGGCCACCAGCCAGTCCCAATCGCCAATATTATTTGCGGTGACTTGCATGGCGCGATGCGTACGCATATCAATACCCCTGTTCAATGCGGTACGCAGCATGCGTGTATCGGCGGGGTTGCCGATATGCCAGTCGCCGGTTCCTGCGGAGTCGAAGATGAATTGCCCGTCGATACCGCATTCTTCAGCATGATTGCGAACGATAAATTCAGCCAGCGGCGAGCGGCATATATTTCCGAGGCAAACGAATAAAATGCGCATGGGATTGGTGGTCTTTGGCATAATTAATTTACACTCCCGGCATGGCGTTCGGCCTGCGAGGGGTTGATGTATGCCGGCTTAGGTGTGCGCGGCAGGGTATCTGCATCCGGCAATTTTCCGCTCATGGATAAAAGTAATTGCGCCATCGCTTCGGGGCGCGGGTGAATCGCGGGTACGAATTGCCAAGCCGCGAGGCGTTCATCCGATTGCTGCGCGCTGTAAATGCCTACCGGCCAATCAGCGATGTCGCTCCATGCAAGACAGGCATCTTTTTCAACTGCTGCACTGCCCTGATAGTGACCGACATAGGCCATGCCGGAGCGTGCATCCTCAACAATGTGAATTGGTTTTTCACTTCTGATTTGTGCGGCACTGATGGCCAGTGAGGATATTTCCAGCACCGGTAACAGCAATCGGCTATTGATACCGGCGATGGTCGCAGCAGCGATACGCAGGCCGGTAAATGAACCGGGGCCGATACCACAGGCAAGCCATTGTAGATCGTTCCATGATAATTCAGCCATGCCAAGGATTTTCTCCAATAGCGGCATGATGGCTTGCGAATGCGGGCGCGCCGATTCGGTTTGTAGGGCAAAAGAGCGTCCATCTTTACACGTAATGCAGGCGCAGGCTGCACCGAAGGCGATATCCAGTGCCAGCAGGTTAACTGCGGGTTTTGTAGCACAATTTACAGTTAAATTCACAATAAATTGCGAAGAAAATCTGTTAATTCCTCACCAAATTGCGGATGTTTAGAGCCGAGTTCGGCATTGGCCATCAGAAAACCCAGTGGATTACCGGCATCATGGCGATTGCCCTCAATGAGAACACCGTACACCGGCTCCTCTTTAGCGAGGCGCGCGACGGCATCGGTTAGCTGAATTTCGCCACCCTTGCCGGGTTTGGTTTCAGCAAGTAGATCGAACAGACGCGGGGTGAAGATATAACGACCGATAATGGCTAGATCGGATGGCGCATCTTCCGGTTGCGGTTTTTCCACCATATCGGTCAGACGCAGCAGGCCGTTTTCTTCGCTGGCGGCAGCGATACCGTAGCGACTGACAAGATTCTTCGGCACGCGCATCAAACCGACAACCGAGCAGCCGGTTTGTTCGTGGATAATGCGAAGTTGCTGCATGGCCGGGACTTTAGAAATAATAAGCTCGTCGGCCAGTGCGACACCGAAAGGTTCGTCGCCGACCCAATTGGTGGCGCAGGCGACAGCATGACCCAGACCGAGTGCTTGTTTCTGGCGCACATAAACCACCTCGGCCATGCGTGAGACGCGGGACACTTCTTTATACAATGCATCCTTGCCAGCGGCTTTCAGATTTGCTTCCAATTGCGCAGAAATATCGAAGTGATCCTCAATGGCGCGTTTACCGCGACCGGTGACCATGATGATTTTATCCATGCCCGAGGCCAATGCCTCTTCAACGCCGTATTGAATCAGCGGTTTATCGACGATGGTCAGCATTTCCTTGGGGCTGGCCTTGGTGGCCGGTAAAAAGCGGGTTCCGAGTCCTGCTGTCGGGAAAACAATCTTGCTTAGTCCTCTATTCATGGCCCCAGTCTATCCGCTATTTCGCCGACAAAAAAGATATGACTTAGGGAGGCGCTGATCAATTCATGAATTCGCTGTTGCATTCATAATGCACCAACTTAGCCGTGCTATTACGTGCACATTGCGCCTTGATTTGGCACATTCTTAATGCAAGCTGCTTTACCCAGAATTAATCAGCACCTCCTTAGAGAGCTTTGTAACAAAAAAGAAGGCGAACCGTAGTCCGCCTTCGTTGATGCCGGGTATAAGGTTTGTGCTACAGCCTATAATCGACCGTAGGAATGCAAACCGGAGAGATACATATTCACACCGATAAAGCAGAACACGGTGACTAGGAATCCGGCAACCGTCCACCAGGCCAATGGGCGGCCTTGCCAGCCGTGCGAAACGCGCACATGCAGGTAAGCACCGTAGGTCAACCAGACAATCAGTGCCCATGTTTCTTTCGGATCCCATGACCAGTAACCGCCCCATGCTTCCGATGCCCAAGCCGCGCCAAGAATGGTCGCCAGTGTGAAGGCCGGAAAACCGATAGCAACGGCTTTATAAGCCAGTTGATCAAGTTGCTCAAGGCTCGGGAAGACGGCCAGTAACTTGCTGCTTGCTCCGCGTAGTTCGAGCCATTCGCGTGTCAGATAGGCCATGCCAGCACCGCAGGCGACAGCGAAAGAACCGTAACCGACAAAGTTCATCGGCACATGAATTTTCATCCAGTAGGACTGCAATGCGGGAACCAGCGGTTTAATATCAGCGTGGCCGTGTGATGAAAGCCAGATGCCGAAAAACACGCCAGCGGATACCAGCGGCAGCACGAAAGCCCCCATAGCACGCGCCTGATAACGGCGTTCCAGCGACAGATAAATGACCGTGGTGACGCAGAACATCAGAATAAATACTTCGTACAGATTGGAAACCGGCGCGTGGCCGATATCGGTGTCCAGCATGTAGGATTCATACCAGCGCAGCAGCAGTGCGGACCCACCGGAGTAGACACCTACCCATGCACTGGCGGTAGCCAATTTTCCGACAATTGAGGCGGGTGCGAACAGATAGGTGATATACAGCAGGGCGGATGCCAGAAAGGTGATATTCATGGTCATAATGATGCTGCCGGAAAGCAGATTGGACTGGTCGTTATAGTTAATCAGACTTTGGCCCGGTTCAAAAAACGCTTCCACCGTGGCCAATAATATCATTAGCAATGCGCCGTCCAGCCATGAGATTACATTGCGGGAGAATACCCATTCGGTAACACTTGGTTTGAGCATGGCAGTTACGCTACCGCTAGCTAAGCCGGCCAGTGCGCCGATACCGATCCAACTGAATGACGAAGCGGTCAGGAAGAAAAGCAAACCATCATCCCCATAGCCGTCAGGACCGAATTTTGCGTAAGAGGCGATGCCGATAATTGCGCCGATATAGGTGCAGAAGCGGGCAAAGCCGGGCAGACCCCGATTGATACCTTCAAGCGTTATGCGTGGTGCGGTAATTGCGTTCATGATGCGCTCCCTGAATTGTTTTCCGGTTGCAAAGCTTCATCCAACTTGGTTAAAAGTTGATTAAACTCCAGTTCAAAGCCCAGTTTATTGCGGTTACTCATCGCGCCAAGGGTGACTTCCACACCTTTTCCAACCGGCGATAGCACCACCCACAGCTTGCGGTGCGGCACATAAAACATGAAGCACAGGCCGATGACAAGCATGGCGCTACCTATCCAGACGATGTTCATTCCCGGATCCTGTGCCAGTTCGAGGCCGGTGTAATATTTCTGATCGAAGCTGTCGAGAATGGGGATAAACGGCCATGGCAGTGCGGAAAGGTTGTTCATACCCTGAATAACGCGCATGCCCATTTCCTGGAAGTCATCGGGTCGTTTATCCCCGAAAACACTCTTCATGGCTTGACTGAAAGCAGCGAAATTGGCTTTCTGATCGCGTGCGCCTTTCTGCTTACCGAGGGCCTTGATGAAGCTGCGGTACAGCTTCCAGTCATTCGGTTGGGTGAAATCAAGGCCCAGCGCGAACGGTTGATAATCCCTGTCTTCTCCGCTCATCGAGACCATAATCAGGTGGCCGCGATTTTGACCATTCATTTCGAATGGCTTCATGAAACTTTTCACTTTTACGGATTTAATGTTCGGTCCGCGCACGACATATTCGATAGCCGGGCCGAGATCCTTAAAATCTTTCGGCTCTCCGGGGTTGGCCATATTTTCGATATTGTAGGGCCTGAAGTTGGTGATTTCGAGGCTGATGCCGCTTTTCGGGTCGCGCCATGTCTGGTAAACTTCGGTATCGACGGTACGAATTTTGCCAGTGGTTAAATCGTACAGCTTCAGTTTAATGGATGAACCGCCGTCGCCGAAGCTGGCCTGATAAATGCGCACGCCTTTGTAGTAAAGCGGTTCGTTGACAATAATATCTTTGTGGTCGATGACGACTTTGCCGTTATCAATAATGGATAATGTACTACGGAATTCTTTGGGCATACCCGTCGGGTAGAAATCAATGAAAAAATCGTCGCAACGGATTTCGAAAGGCATTTTCAGGTGCTCGGTCTTTGTGCCCTTGAGGAAGCCGATGGTGTTGTCCGTACCGTTTTCGACAACGGACATGGTTCCACGGAAACCGTATTGTGCACCGATCCAGCCACCGATAAGGACGACCAGAATTGCACTGTGAACGAGGATGTAGCCGACTTTATTGAAGCGTCCTTTGTCACCGCGAATATAGGTGCGACCATTATCTTCACCGCGTTTGATTTCCCAGTCATTCAGTGTGCCAAGGATAAGTTTTTCGCTGCTTTCCACATTCGCATGCTTGAGTTGCCAATGATGCAGGTGGTGGAAGCGTTTGAGCGCTTTATCGGTAATCACCAGTTTGCGCGAGCGCATTTCTTTGAGCATCCGTGGCACGTTGCGCCACAGACAGACAGACAGCGAAATCATCAGGAAAACAAGCAGGCCGATAAACCACGGCGTGTGATACATGTCGAACAGCCCGAGACTGATAAATACGCTATACCAAAGGGGGCCGAACTTGATGAGGTAATCTGCTTGTTCCTGATTTTGCAGCAGTACAGTGCCGATGGTGCTGGCCAGACCGAGCACGACAAGCAGTGCGATGGCCAGAGACATGGAACTGAGGCGATCGAAATAAGGTTTATACCATGGGGTTGTTTTCATATGCGGGGCATCCTAGATGAGTAACGGGTGTAAAAAAACAATGTTTTTTTCAAGGGCTATGCGATACCGGTTTGCTTACGGAAGCTCTGAACAGCTCATGATTTGCGATAGCGTACGCAAAACAGGCAATTTCTGCGTTAAAGATTTGAACAATAGAGCCACTTACAAAAGTCTGGGTGGATGAATCCCACTTCGAGTGCGATTTTGAGTTGGAATGAGGTGAATGGTGGTTCCATTTGCCGAAATTCCAACTCAAAATCGCGCCGCAGTGGGGACGAAAATCGCCGCTCACGACTTTTGCAAGTGGCTCAATATCAATACTATTGCTTGCAATCCGTGCCTTGAACTTGCCTGTTTTGCGCGACACTTTCATCAAACCGGAGTTATTCAGAGCTTCCTTACCGGACGCAACACATGCAGTCGTCGGTTCCGCCATTGCACAATTTCGGAAGCGATGCCGCTTCCAGTGCTTCCCGCAATAGCATCGTGCAGATGACGATGCATGCGCATGCGCAGTTTTTTATTTAGCGTTTGCACGCATTTGTTTTTGCGGTTCAGGCTGCTTGATGCCAGCAAACCGTTGTTTTGTGCGGCCAAATATCTGCAACCGGCATCACTGTCTACACGAATAGCGATGCGTCGCCCTGCGTAGCAGGCCTTCCGGCTTAAACCGGTTGTTTTTTCCGGTCGGCAGGGGAAAACGATAGTTGTTGGCCCCGGCCAGACCTGCTGCATTTCACTGCGCAGCGCAGCCGGAATATAGATGGCAAGTCGCAAGGCTGTGCGCAGTGAATCTGCAAGCAGCAAAAACGGACCTGTTCGCTGCTTAAAACCAGCCATTCGCCGCATGGCCGACGGGTCGAACGGCGATGCCGCCACACCCGCCAGTGTGCCGGTGGTGTGGGCGAGCAGGCCGCCGTGATTCAAAATAGCCGCTGCTTTCAGCAGGCGAAGTTTGCGCCTAATCTTCAGCGAGAATGGCCTCGGCCTGCACTTTTCTGTCTTCGAGCAGCTTTTCGGCAAGCTTTTCATCGCTCAGTGCGAGAATTTGGATAGCCAGCAGCGCCGCATTTTTGCTGCCGTTGATACCAACTGTGGCAACCGGCAGGCCGGGCGGCATCATCACTGTCGAATGCAATGCATCCTCGCCCTGCATCGGGCCTGCGGCAATCGGCACGCCAATTACCGGTTTGACTGTTTTCGAGCAAACCACACCGGCCAGATGTGCAGCCATACCGGCGGCGCAAATAAACACCTGACAACCTGCCGCTTCCGCATCCCTGACGGCGCGAATGGTGGCTTCCGGGGTGCGGTGCGCGGAGCGAATCATGGTTTTGAACGGCACGCCGAAATCTTCAAGCGCTGTTTCGGTTTTTTCCATAATCGCGCGATCCGATTTGCTGCCCATCAGAATCAGTACTTTAATTGCATCCATATTCATTCTCCTTGCGTGCGCTATCGCAAATCATGAGTTGTTCAGAGCTCCCCTAGAGGAAGTGCTGAATAAAGCTGATTCGAGGAGGCTGCAATGAAAAATGGGCGAGTTCAAGGCAAAGATTGCAATCCATAGCAACGCTATGGTGACCGGAGGAAATACCTGTGGTGCTCAAATCTTTAACGCGGAAATCGTTCATTTTTCATGCAGAATCACGAGTCATGGTTTGTTCAGCCTTTCCCTAGCTACAGCCCGATAGCCTATATCGTTGCGGTAGAAACCGCCCGCCCAGTCGAGTTTGCTCAGGGCATGGTAAACTACTTTCTGTGCTGCCGATACGCTGTTTGCCAACGCGGTCACGCCGAGCACCCGCCCGCCGCTGTTGACAATATCACCGTTTTTTTCGGCTGTTCCGGCATGAAAAACCATCGCGCCGCTATTTTGAACCGCATCCAATCCGCCGATACGCTGGCCTTTTTCAAAAGCTCCCGGATAGCCGTTGGATGCAACAACCACGCACAATGCTTTACGCGCATCCCAATCCAGATGCATGCCGTTGAGGCGCTTTTCAGCGGCAGCGAGCAGCACTTCGCCGAGGTCGGATTGCAGTCGGGACATCAGCGGTTGGCATTCCGGATCGCCAAAACGCACGTTGAATTCGAGTGTTTTCGGCCCGTTTTCGGTCAGCATGATACCGGCATACAGGGTTCCTATAAATTCAGCACCGCGTGCCGCCAGTGCTGCAATCGTTGGCCGTGCAATGGTTTCCAGCACCGTTTCCGCGATTTCCGGCGTAACGCACGGAGCAGGCGAATACGCGCCCATACCGCCGGTATTCGGCCCCTGATCGCCATTAAGCAGCGCCTTGTGGTCTTGACTGGAATCGAGCGGTAAAATCACATCACCGGAGACGATAAACAGGCAGGAGGCCTCTTCGCCAAGCAGATATTCCTCAATCACCACCTGTGATCCGGCTTCGCCGAATGAATTTCCAGCCAGCATATCGCGCGCCGCCGCCACCGCTGTTTCCACATCTTCAGCGATAATCACGCCCTTGCCGGCGGCTAGCCCCGATGCCTTGATGACAACTGGCGCACCCCACTGGCGAAGGCATGCCTCCGCTGCATCCGGGTCGGTGTGCGTCTCAAATTTGGCTGTCGGCACGCCCGCTTCAGCCATCAATTGCTTGGAAAATGATTTGCTGCCTTCCAGTTCGGCGGCAGCCTGATTCGGTCCGAAAACAGCGAAACCTTCGCTACGCAATTTATCACCCAAACCGAGCACCAGCGGCACTTCCGGTCCGACAATAATGAGTTTCGGCTGCTCGTTGCGCGCCAGTTGCAGCAAACCGTCAATATCTTCCGCACCCACGTTTACGCAGCGTGCATCTTGCGCAATGCCGGGATTGCCCGGCGCACAAATCACCTCGGAAACCGAAGGCGAATGTTTCAATTTCCAACACAATGCATGTTCGCGACCGCCGCCGCCGACTACCAGAACCTTCATGACCAACCTCGTATCAATTTAACCTGCATTATTCACAAATACTGCCGCGCCCTTGCTTGTTCCTTTGCCCGCAACGAATCCTTGCTCAGATGCCCGTAAACATGGCTACGCCC
>QILF01000033.1 GCA_003233235.1 Zetaproteobacteria bacterium | reverse complement strand
CAACCGACCAGGCAATAGCCAGCCCGTCCCAAGTGCTTGTACCACGTCCGATTTCATCAATAATCACCAGTGATCGCGGCTCCAGTTGATTGAGGATATTGGCCATTTCCATCATCTCGACCATAAATGTGGAACGCCCTGCGGATAGCTCGTCGCCAGCACCGATACGGGTGAAAATACGCCGTGTTAACGGAATTCGTGCTTTATCCGCAGGCACAAAACAACCGGTATGCGCCAACCACACCATCCACGCCACCTGTCGCATATAGGTAGATTTTCCGCCCATATTCGGCCCGGTCAACAACATAAAACGCCGTCGCCGCATATGCATTTCGCTATTGTTGGCAACAAAATCGCCTACCGGCAAACATTGTTCAACCTGCGCATGCCGTCCCTCACTGATTTGCAGGCTATGGCCGCCGTGTACCTCGGGCCGGACATAACGATTTTCAATCGCCAACGCCGCAAAACAGGCCAACACATCCAATCGCGCCACCGCTGCTGCCGCCGCCTGAATCGCCGCCGCCCGACCGACGATTTCCAAGCGTAAACCTTCAATCAGCGCCCACTCGCGACCCAGCGCCGAGGCGCGTGCACGCAGTACCTCTTCTTCATGATTGTGCAACTCATCGGTAATAAAACGCTCGGCGCCGACCAGTGTCTGCTTGCGTACATAATGCGCCGGTGCTTTGTCGGCGAGCGATTTGGGAATTTCGATAAAATAGCCGAATACTTTGTTATATTTGACGCGCAGCTTGGCAATGCCGGAAAGTTCACGCTGCTGTGCCTCAAAATCCTTCAACCAGTCATCTGCTCCGCGCGCCAAGTCACGCATCCGGTCCAGCTCCGCATCAAAACCCGCTTTGATCACGCCCCCATCCCGCGCATGCGCGGGCGGCACATCAACCAGCGCCGCATCCAATTGTGTAGCAAGATCATCAAATCCGTTCATTGCACTCGCCACCCCGGCGAATAAACCGCTACGCCCGCCAAGTGCCGCAATCAAATCGGGCAACAGCAACAATGCCGCCGCCATACCACGAAAATCACGCGGCGCAGCCCGTTCCAAAGCCAAGCGCGTCAACATGCGCTCCATATCGCGCACGTTTTTCAACAAATTGCGGATTTCATCCAACGTGTTCTGATCGTCAATCAGACTTTGTACCGCATCCTGCCGTGCGCCAATCGCCGCCAGATCGTTCAGCGGCCTATCCAGCCATTCGCGCAGCTTGCGCGCCCCCATCGGCGTACGAGTGCAATCAAGCACGCCAATCATGCCGCCGCGCACATCGCCGGACAGGCTTTCGTACAGCTCCAGATTGCGCCGCGAACGCGCATCAATGCCCAGACAGGCTTCCGCTTTCCGCAGCACCGGCAATTGCAGGTGCGCCAGCGCACGTTTTTGTGTTTGTTCCAGATAAACCAGCGCCGCACCGACCGCTGCCGCAACCAGCGGTGCTTTATCCAGATTCAGCGCACTCATTTCGCGCACCCCGAAGCAACGCTCAATACGCTCTTCAGCCACTTCAGCAGCAAAACTCCAATCACCCGGATGATGCACCGGTACGGAAAAATTCAGCGATTCAAAAGCTTCTCCTGAAAGCAGAAGTTCCGCCGGAGAAAACACCGCAAGCTGCTCCTCCAAAACCTGCGCACCGCCACCCTGCAACAATTGAAATGCACCGCTGGAAAGATCGACAGCCGCCAGCGCCCACGCCTGCTCCGTTCCATACAGCGCAACCAGCGGTTGCGTGCGATTCTCGTCGAGCAATTCTGCTTCGGTAATCGTTCCCGGTGTCACCACGCGCACCACTTCGCGGCGCACCGGCCCTTTGCTACCGTCCGGCGGCTCCATTTGCTCGCAAACCGCAACCCGCCGCCCGGCGGCCACCAATCGCGGCAAATACTGTTCGGCCTGATGCCACGGCACACCCGCCATCGGGATGTCATCGCCGTTGGCTTTGCCGCGTTTGGTCAGGGTAATGTCAAGAATTTTGGCTGCATCAACAGCATCGTCAAAAAACATCTCGTAGAAATCGCCCATACGGTAAAACAGCAGGCAATCCGGATATTCCGATTTGATGCGCAAATACTGCTGCATCATTGGCGTATGATTTGAAGCAGATGCTGCGGGTGGTGTTTTTTCGGTAGCGCGCGCGGACATGTGCAAAAACTAACAGGTTGAAGGGCGTTCGATAACAGGTCTAAAAAACGCAAGCGATAACCATGTGACTTGGGGACATACGGGGCGGGGAGGGGGAGGGGAGGAAGGAGCCCGTATGTTTAAATCCCCAAGTCATGGTTAAGCGGTTCGGGACATCAATCATCCCGTGTTAGGTTATTTGTCGGTGCGATGCGAAAAAACTTAACTGTTTTCTTACGCGACTAACATCACCTCATGATTCCAGACGCAAACAACGTGCCACCGGTGCAAAAGATGTCCGATGCCAGATACACGGGCCGTGTTCGCGCAGCGCATCCATGTGCTGGCGCGTGCCGTAACCTTTGTGTGCGGAAAATCCGTAAATAGGGAATTTTGCATCGATTTTTTGCATCAAACGGTCGCGCACCACCTTCGCCATAATTGATGCAGCAGCGATTTCCTGCACCGAATCGTCGCCGCCGATAATCGCCTCTGCCAGCACCGGCAAATCAGGCACACGATTGCCATCCACCAGCACCTTTGACGGTCTAATCGTCAAATTCTCAACACTGCGGCGCATCGAAAGCATCGTCGCCTGCAAAATATTCAGATGGTCGATCTCTTCGACGCTCGCCATAGTCACACTGTAAGCTAGCGCATGCCGCCGCAGATGATGGTACAAACGCAACCGCTTTTTCGCCGCCACTTTCTTGGAATCACGATAAGTCCCCAGCAACGGGTCGTCCGGCGACAAAATCACCGCCGCCGTCACCACCGGCCCCGCCAAAGGCCCGCGCCCGACTTCATCTACGCCTGCTAGCATGCTAAATTAGACTGAGTGTTAACAAAGTTTACGCAATCCCAATCACTCTCTTAACTGCTTCATCAAGCTCTTCTCCGCTTGGTAAATTTGGCCCGGATATGAAACGATTTGAAAATTCGTCAAGAGTGAAACACAGTTGCCGAACAGCTATGAGTTCACGCTGCTCCCCTAATGAAACTTCACTATCTAATTCGTAAGTAAAGACTGTCAACGTATCACGGCCTGCCTTTTCTACCGTAGGAATATCTGAACCGATAACATCTTCAAATTTATTAAACACGATTTCAGGTAAAATGAAGTACAGACCTTTATTCACCATCCGAGACCGTGAATAAATAACACCTTTGCGTATTAATTGTGGAATAAGCCGCTTATGAACATTCGCCCAGTTCAGGCCGTGGCTGGAAGAAGGTATTTCTGATATTGGAATGTTCGTCGTTGGTAAGTTTTTATAGCCATGCCACGCATCTCGATAATTCCCAGTAATGTCAATGCTTTGAACTTCAATTCCCACATATTCAACCAGTTGCGTATCCACGATTCGGGCTAAAACCCAATCCATTGATAAATGGCCGCCAACCTGAACTTCTTTTCCAGAATTCTTGCCCAGTGCAACCACACATTCTTCTACATCACCACGCGTCTTAATATATTCGTCATACAATAGGAATTGAATGTCTCCAAAGGCATCGGCTGCGACATGCTTAAGGGTTTCATAGTTATTGGCATATAAACGGTTCGGGCATATCACAACATCCCCATATGGTGACGTAACTGAGCACGTCCCATATGTGATCGTTCTATCATGGTTGATTTTAATGCATGCTTTATTTACAAATGGACAGCCGCCTATATTCCACAACGACCTTGCCTCTTTTGACAAATCATTAGGAGCATAGCCAAACACCTCTACCAAGTCTCTTCGCTTGCTCATAGCTGCTCCAGCATACCAATAATTGTGGTTCCTATTGCCTGGGCCATTAACGGCGGAACTGCATTGCCAACTTGTTCATACTGTTGGGTAATGGTGCCTGTAAAATGATAATGATCCGGAAAAGACTGAATACGAGCAGCCTCCCTTACAGAAATTACACGATCCTGAGTCGGGTGAAAAAAACTACCCCAGTGTGGGTCGCATTTTGTTAAAACAGTCGAACAAAGCCCATTAGGATGAAGCCTCCCATACCTTTTTGTATGATCGCTTCTCCTAGCTCGTTTTAACCCTGCGGGTAGTAAATCGAAAGGAATATCACGCCAACTCCCTCCTTGAGGAATATGCTTAAGACGCTCAACATTAATTTTTCCCAAATTGTTACAGCTATGGTTATATACATAATCGCTGCCATTCCTCAATGTGTTTTGATATTCACTCTGAGGCTTGGCAGTAGCATATTTAATTTTTTCATGCTTTGACCCTGATTCGATACGCGGTAAATCTGAAATGGCATCCCATACTGTCGTTTGAGGTTTAATGTTTTCGCCAAACAAAGGAAGAGCATGCAAGCAAAGTTCTTTCGCTCCAGTAAAATTAGCAACTGCCGTAGCATCGTAAGCGGGTTCAGGAAATTGAATTCGATGACCTTTTCCTTTTATCGCCAATAATATTGTTCTAAAACGCATTTGCGGCACGCCGTAATGCCCTGCAAATAAAATTCTATGCTGAATGGAGTAACCCAGCCCCTCAAGCTCTGAATAAATTTGCTCTATTACCGTTCCCTTACCCAATGAGATAATCCCTGGTACATTTTCAATGAGAATAGCTTTGGGCAGCAATTCCTTTGCAATCCTAATATATTCTTTGAATAAGTAGTTTCTGTCATCGTCTAATGAACGAATCGGTGCATTAATTGAAAACCCTTGGCACGGTGGCCCGCCAGCCAGTAAATCCACTTCACCTTTCTTAACTCCTAGCCTTTCCCTGATGTTAGTTTCACAGACTTGCCGAATGTCTCCAACAATCAAATCAGTATCGGGATGGTTATGTCGATAGGTTTTTGCATATACTGGAACAAGCTCATTTGCTAAAATAGCTTGAAAACCAGCCATTCTCAGCCCGCAGGACAAACCGCCTGCACCTGCAAACAAATCAACCAGTGTTTTTTTTAAAACTGAGGACATTACAATACAACACTCCACATCAGTATTCCCTCCAATCTGCTGTACCCCTTATCTGCCATCAAATTCCCTACTTAACCGAAGGCTGCTCTCGCCCCTGATCAATCATTTCTCTAACGGAACGACCATTCAGGTATTTGCCGCGCCGAAATTTCTTCAAGGCATTAATGACATCCGCTACATCCACCTCTTTATGGGTATCTGCATCAAGAACAGCCATCATTTGCCCTTCTTCTCAACGGCAGGATGATAGAGAATACGCCAACGAACACTCATTTGAAACGGCGCGTCATTTCCTCATGTGAAATCGCAGATTTTCGATCATAATCCGCCAAACGCTCTTCGGCCAATTGTGCAAGTTCAGCATCCTCGGCCCGCGTCAAAAGGTGCTCGTACTCATCCATCGACAACAGCACCGCATTGGGTCGATTGTTGCGCATGATGACAAATTTCCGGTGTGTATGTTCGGCAAGGTCGGTGAGCACCGATCCCGTTTTTTTCGATAATTCCGTCGCTGACAACATCTCGTCAGCGACAAAGCTGGCAACACCCATGTGATACCTCCATCAAGATTATCTGATAATTATCAGATAATATCATGGATAATTCACCGACACAATCATTAACAGACTGCTGCCATTAACAAACAGCCGGAAGGCTGTTTAACCGCGCAAACCCGCTGCGAACCTTTTCTCCATAGCTCCGATAATCGCATTTGAGGCCGTATCGGAATCTTCCTGCGTTAGGGTGCGTTTGGCATCCTGCAAGGTGAAACGAATACCGAGGCTGATCTTACCTTCCGGCACGCCTTTACCTGCATACAAATCAAAAACCCGTGCATCGGTCAGCAATTTTCCGGCGGCGCTCTTTACCGCGTTGAGAATCGCATCGGAAGATGTGTCTTTGTCGAACAGGAACACCAGATCGCGTTCCACGCCGGGAAATTCCGGCAGCGGCGCAAACTTCGCTTTTTTACCTTCCGGCAGTGCATCAAGGTCTATTTCAGCGACAAATACCGGCGCATCCATATCCAAAGCGGCGGCAATATCGCCATCCACCCTGCCGATTCGGCCCGCTTCAACGCGACCAATCAGAATCTTCGCACTTTGCCCGGCCTGCAAACCCTGAATCGCATCATCGGCGATAAAACGACCCGTCAATCCACGCAACGCCAGCCATGCCTCGACCGCACCTTTTAAATCAAAAAAATCAGCCTGCCGCACCGCAGCAAACCATTCGTCCGTCTGTGCCTCGCCGGTCATCAGCCATGCAATGACGTTATTCTCTTCATGTCCGGCTTCCGTTTTCTGATAAACACGCCCCTGCTCGACCAAGGCCACACCCGCCTGCTGGCGGTTCAGATTGTGCTTGGCCGTATTCAACAGGCCCGGCCACACCGAGCGGCGCATCACACGCATCGCATCGGAAATCGGATTTGCAAGTTCAATATCCGCACCGTCACCGGCAACAAAAAGCCGCTGCTCGCTAGTGGAAATAAACGCATACGACACCACCTGCAAAAAACCACCGGTCACAGCATCGTGAATGGCGGTGTCCTTTTGCACAGGCGCAGTTGTGGCCAGCGGTGGCAGCAGCTCGGGAATGGCATCGAAACCGATCACCCGCGCGTATTCCTCGGAAATATCCTCGGGTATCGACACATCATGGCGAAACGACGGAACATCAATCTGTAAATCATCACCCTTTCGCGAAATACCGAAACCCATGCGTGCCAGCACATCATCCATAGCTTCGGGAATATCAATGCCCAAACGCGATTCAAGATGTGAAACGGAGCAACGCACCTGACGTCCGGAATTGATGTTTCCGGGCTCGCCGCAAACCGTAATCGCACCAGCCGAACCGCCGAATAAATTAGTAATCATCGCCGTCGCCCGTTGCATGGCGATTTCGACCATCAACGGGTCAACACCGCGCTCGAAACGCATTGATGCCTCGGAAACCATCGCGTAAATACGCCGCGTTTCGCTCACTCTGGCCTGCCGGAAAAAGGCTGATTCGAGTATAATATTGATCGTGCCATCACTCACACCGCTCGGCTGCGAACCCATAATACCCGCCAACGCAATCACGCTGCTATCGTCGAAAACCAGCAAATCACCTGCATTCAATGTCAATTCGCGCCCGTCCAGCGCAGCAAAATTCTCACCGCCCAGCGCCGAACGAATCGAGATGTCACCACTGAGTTTATCCGCATCAAAGGCATGCATCGGCTGACCGAGGTCGAGCATGATGAAATTCAGCACATCGACAATGCCATTCACTGGCCGCATGCCAGCCATGATTAAACCGGCCTGCATCCACGCCGGAGAATCACTCACCGTCACACCCGCGATACTTCTCGCCATATATAGCGGACAATCCTGTTCGGCAGAAACAGTGACTTTGGGTGCGGCAAGCGTTGCATCCACCGTTACCTCAGCCAAATCAATATCAGCCAGCGCAAGACCCGCATCGGCTGCCAAATCACGGGCTAAACCGCGCACATTCATACAGTCGCCGCGATTCGGGGTGATGGAGAGGTCAAAAACCGCTTCTTCGAGTTCGAGAAACTCGCCCACTTCCGCGCCAACCGGTGCATCAGCAGGCAGAATCAGCAATCCGGCAGCATCCTCGGCCAAGCCCAACTCCGCTTCCGAGCAACACATGCCGCAACTGACTTCACCGCGAATTTTGCCTTTTTTAATCTTCATCCCGTTCGGAAGTGACGTGCCAATCGTTGCCACCGGCACTTTATCGCCTTCGCCCATATTCATCGCACCGCAAACAATAGCCAGCGGCTCGTTTTCACCGATATTCACCGTCAAAAGACTCAATTTATCGGCATCGGGATGGGGGATTTTCGATTCAATCAAGCCAACCCGCACACCTTTCACAGCAGCGCGCGGCAGCTCGACAGCCTCCACTTCATGGCCCAAACGAACCAGATGATTGGCAATTTCAGTCGGCGTTTCCGCCAGTGCGACATGTTTTTTCAAACAGGAAAAAGGAATTTTCATCGTGACGCTCCCATTCTGCGCAGAAAGCGCACATCATTTTCAAAAAACAACCGCAAATCGGGAATGCCCTGCTTGAGCATCACCAAACGTTCCACACCAAGACCGAACGCAAAACCGGAGAATTCCTGCGCATCAATCCCCACTGATTTCAACACATTAGGATGAATCATGCCGCTACCCAATACCTCAATCCAACCGCTGCCCTTGCAAATCCGGCAGCCTTTACCGGCACAAAACACACAACCGATGTCCACCTCAGCCGAAGGCTCGGTAAACGGGAAATAGTGTGGCCGCAAACGAATCGCCACGTCTTTTTCAAAATACGTGGATAGAAAATGCTTGAGCACACCTTTCAAATGCGCCATTGATACCTTGCGATCCACTTTGAACACCTCAACCTGATGAAACATCGGCGAATGCGTGACATCGTAATCGCAACGGTAAACGCGCCCCGGCGCAACCACCGCCAGTGGCGGCTCCCCACCTTCAGCCAGAAAACGTTTCATGGCGCGAATCTGCACCGGCGAGGTGTGCGTTCTGAGCAGCATCGGCTGCTCATCGTTGGTCTGTAAATCCTTAAGAAAGAAGGTGTCGTGCATGGCCCGCGCCGGATGTTCGGGAGGAATATTCAGTGCATCGAAATTATGAAATTCATCCTCAATTTCCGGACCTTCGGCAACAACAAAACCCATCTGCGCAAAAACCGCCGTTATTTCATCAAGGCCAAGCTGCACCGGATGCAATGCGCCGCCGGTTTTTTTGCGCCCGGGCAGCGTAATATCCGCTTTCTCAGCCTCAATACGCGCCGTTTTAGCCTTCTCGGCCAATTCAATTTCACGTTGTTCGAGGGATTCCGCCAGCGCCGCCTTCGTCCGGTTCACATGCTGACCAATCACCGGCCTGTCTTCAGGCGACAACTTACCAACACCTTTAAGCACCTCAGTCAAAGCACCTTTTTTACCCAGATATCGCACCCGCAACTGCTGCAAGGCTTCGCGATCACCTGCCGCTGCAAACGCATCAACCGCCGCCTTCAAGATCACATCCAGTTGCTCAATCATTGCATCAATATCAGCCATATCCGCTCCTTCCCTGTTGCCTGTTTACAGGCCCCACCATAAAAAAAATGGCAGAGCTGCGAAAGCCCTGCCATTCCATTTTCAGTTCCGCAGCAAAACTGCGAATAATTATGTTACTGGATTTGCGTGCGGGCTGCTTCTGCCAGCTTGCTAAATCCAGCCGCATCACACACGGCAATATCGGCCAAAATCTTGCGGTCCAATTCAATGCCGGCCTTACCCAAGCCGAACATGAACGTCGAATAGCTCATGCCATTCAAACGCGCCGCAGCATTGATGCGGGTAATCCACAAGCGGCGGAACTCGCGCTTTTTCACACGGCGATCACGATAAGCATACTGACGTGCCTTATCGACGGCCTGCGCGGCTACGCGATAGCAGTTCTTGCGGCGACCACGGTAACCCTTGGCGGCCTTAATGACTTTTTTGTGGCGGGCATGCGCCGGAACACGTGAATTAACTCGAGGCATCGTTTATCTCCTGCTTACTTATACGGAATCAGACGGTTCAATCGGCCCACATCGGCATCGGAAACCATTTCCGTGCCGCGCATATTGCGCTTACGCTTCGGCGACTTCTTGGTCAGAATATGACTGCTAAAAGCGTTGTTGCGTTTCCATTTCCCGCTTCCGGTCTTGGAAAAACGTTTGGCTGCACCACTGTGCGATTTCATTTTAGGCATAACTTAAACCTTCTCTTTTCCGTAATTCTATTTTTTCAGCGGCCCGATGACCATAATCATCTGCCGACCTTCCATATTGGGCATGTGTTCAACCTTACCCAGTTCCTGCAACTGCTCGGCAATCTTTTTCAATTGCTCAGCGCCACGGGAAGCATAAACCATTTCCCTGCCACGAAAGCGCATGGTCAATTTGACCTTGTTGCCAGCCTGCAGGAATTTACGTGCATTATTCAGTTTCACATCCAAATCATGCTGATCGGTACTGGCACGCACTTTCACTTCTTTCACCTGCATCACATGCTGCCGCTTCTTGGCAAGATTGGCCTTCTTGCTCTGCTCATACTTGAACTTGCCGTAGTCCATAATCTTGCAAACCGGCGGTTCAGCATTCGGCGACATCATGACCAGATCAAGCCCTTCATCTTCCGCTTTGGCAACAGCCTGAGCCAGCGGCAACACACCAATCTGCTCTCCATCACTACCAATCACCCGAACCTTTGCGGCATCAATTTCGTGATTGATTGCTAATCCCTTTTTAGCGATGAAAACCCCCTGCCAGCATGAGGCCCAATGTATTTATATTCACGCTTATTCAAACTCCTGCTGCATACGCCGCATCTCGGCGAGCCATGTATCCAGTGGCATCGAACCAAGGTTTTCACCTTTAAGACTGCGAACTGCCACCGTTTTTTCCTCACGTTCGCGATCACCCGTGACCAAAATAAAGGGCACACGCGCTAGCGTAAGGGCGCGCACTTTATAGCCCACCTTCTCATTGCGCAAGTCCGTATCCACACGAAAGCCTGCCGCATGCATCGCAGCACACACTTCCTGAGCATATTCCGCCTGCGCATCGGTGATATTGCAAACCACCGCCTGCACTGGAGCCAACCAGAACGGGAACTTGCCTTCATGGTGCTCAATCAGGATGCCGATGAAGCGTTCCATGGAACCGAGAATAGCGCGATGTAGCATTACCGGTGTCTGCCGCGAGCTATCCTCGGCAACATATTCCGCGTCCAAACGACCCGGCATTGAGAAATCGACCTGAATCGTACCGCATTGCCAAACACGACCCAGACAGTCTTTCAAAGAAAATTCGATTTTCGGCCCGTAAAACGCGCCCTCACCCGGGTTTTCCCCATATTCGATGTTCTTGGATTGCAGCGCCTGATGCAGCGCCGCTTCCGCTTTGTCCCACTGTTCGTCGGTACCGACGCGATTATCCGGGCGGTCGGAAAGAAAAATAATCACATCCTCAAAACCGAATCGTTTATACACCTCGTAGGTCAGATCAATAAAATCGCATACCTCATCCTGAATCTGTGCCTCGGTGCAAAAAATATGTGCATCGTCCTGTACAAAATTCCGCAAACGCATCAAGCCGTGCAGCGTACCGGACGGCTCATTGCGGTGGCAGGACCCGAATTCAGCCAAACGCAACGGCAAATCGCGGTAGGAATGCAGATTCTGATTGAACACCTGAATATGGCACGGGCAATTCATCGGCTTGATCGCATAATCGCGGTTTTCGGTGCTGGTGGTGAACATTTCATCGCGGAATTTGTCCCAATGACCGGATTTTTCCCACAATTTACGATCCACCACCTGCGGTGTTTTGATTTCCTGATAACCGTTGTCGCGCATCACCGAACGAATTTCATTCTCCACCGTCTGCCAGATGCTCCAGCCCTTCGGATGCCAGAACACCATGCCCGGCGCTTCCTCCTGCAAATGAAACAGATCGAGGGACTTGGCCAATTTGCGATGATCGCGCTTTTCGGCCTCTTCAAGACGGTGTAAATAGGCTTTCAGATCAGCTTTCGAGGCCCATGCCGTGCCGTAAATGCGCTGCAACTGCTCGTTGTCGGAATTCCCTTCCCAATAGGCTCCGGCCACCTTCATCAGCTTAAAATATTTCAAAATTCCGGTATTCGGCACATGCGGCCCGCGACATAAATCAGCCCATTCGCCCTGCCGATACAAGCTAACCGTCTCGCCAGCCGGAATACGCGCAATCAGCTTGGCTTTGTATGACTCACCAATTTCTTCAAAATGCGCCACCGCCGCATCGCGATCCCATGTTTCGCGCTTCACATCCAGTTTGCGATTAGAAATTTCGCGCATCTTTTCTTCGATTTTCTGTAAATCCTCGGGCGTAAACGCACGCTCGAAGGCAAAATCATAATAAAAACCGTCTTCGATTACCGGCCCGATGGTCACCTGCGATTTGGGGAATAATTCCTGCACCGCCATAGCCATCAAATGCGAAGTGGAATGGCGGATAATCTCCAGCGCCTCATCCGATTTGCCGGTAATCAATGCAACGCTATCGCCATCGTGCAAAACATGCGATGCATCCACCTGTTTGCCGTTCACCGTCGCCGCAATCGTAGCGCGTGCCAGACCGGGACCAATATCGGCGGCCAAATCGTAAGCGCTTGCGCCATCGGCAAGGGTACGGGTTGAACCGTCAGGCAGTTGAATATTCATGGTGATGCACTTCCTCCATAAAAAGAGACACGCATCCTAGGCATGCCGATTCGTAAATCCACCACAGAAAGGGTGAAATACATTTTTGCATATCATTTCATTTCTCCAACACTCGCCAATAGCCCCCTTTGGCCGGACCAACATGCTCCAGATTTCCCGTTTCACGGAGCTTTCTTATTGCACGTTCTACAGCACGTTCAGACCTTCCTATCCGATTTGCTATCTCAGGAATGGAGAGACCTGAATCATCCTGTAATGCCGATAAAATCATATCTGGCGTTTTCCCCGGCGTTTTCCCCGGCGTTTTCCCCGGCGTTTTCCCCGGCGTTTTCCCCGGCGTTTTCCCCGGCGCTTTCCCTGAAAAGTCTACCCAGAAGCCACCATGTTCATAACGCAACACTGGCGGTGGTGAACCATACGAGCGGCAGACATCTATCATCGAACCAATGCCTCTCCCCCATGATTCAATCAGTCCTGCCCGGAAAAATGTGTTTGCAACGTCTGGATTATAAGGTTGGGAAGGATGTTTCTGCAATAGCCTTTCGACCATCCAGTTCTCAGGCAATTGCCCATCATTCCAGAACATGATCTTATTTTCATAGACGCTGATCTGGATCGGCGAACCATGGCTGTAATCTTTGTGGGCAATAGCATTGAGCAACGCTTCGCGCAGGGCGGCTTCAGGGAAAGGATAATCTTCAATCCGGTTCACACCTTCATAACGAATTTCTGCTTTCATATACTTGGTCAGGAGAAAATCCATCGTCTTATTAACCTGCTCAAACAGATTACCATGCACTTCATCCTGATAGCGAAGGTCATTATCCGAAGCAAAGAAACCTATCTTCACATAAGCAGCGGTAACAAACCGTTCAGGATCAGGGTGAAAAAGAAGAATTGCCGCCCGTTTCAGATACTCATTTTCATTCAGGTGCAGGCTCTCAATCAAAGCAGCATTACTTTCAGCCAACACATCTTCACTAACACGCTTGCTTTTTACCGCCTGCGCTCTGAAATAATCAAAGGCAGTATTCGATAAATCATCTACAGTCACATGCGGTACAGGCACACCATCCCATCGCTTGCCCTGTTTTTTGAGCAAAAACTTATCCAGTGCTGCACCTTTCAGCTCTTGCTTGGTACTGCCACTACGATAATGGTATTTTCCTTTATAACTTATCGGATAGGGATAAGGCTCAACAACAATTTCCAGATATTCCTTATTGCCCTCTTCAAGCAAATTCACATCAACAAGGATACCCATAAACTGCCGCACCTGATTAGGAAGCTTTTCCAGCAACTCTTTTGCATTATTTATACCAAGAATAACGCCATCATCATTCACACCAATAAAAAGTTTGCCGCCCTGTGCATTTGCATATCCGCAAACCCATTTGAAATACTCATCACGCCAGCTTTCTTTCCACTCGGTATTCTGTGCTTCTTTCACAAGTTTCAACCTCGATTCCTCGTCATCCACTCCATCACTGTTGGCGGCATTCCATCATCTTTGACTAAACCATCAGAATTTGGTCTAAATAACGTGGTTAAGATTAATTCCAAATCTCCCTTCTCTGGACCACCTTCATGTCGCAACAATGATAAATAGGTTTCTGCCATTGTGACACGCTCACTGGCATCCTCTTTTAGGTGTAAATGGCTCAATGTTATTTTAACCAAAATGCGAGCTATCCAAACCACGACAAAAGCAGATGCAGCCAAGCTCAATGATTGCCACAGAGCAGGGTTCTTACCTGCCTCTAAATCATTAAGCACAGCGTATATCGTTGCAATCAACACACCGCCTGACACAGCTAACCATACACCTGATGCTATAGAAAAGTTTCTTGCGAGTTTATGGTGCGTTGTCTTTTTATCTTTCCAATATTTAACAGGTGCTTGTAATGCCATCTTCTGTTCATACGCTTCAGTAACTTTCTGAAGTTCTTCTTCGCCGTCCAGCAGGGCTTGATCAAAATCAGTACCTTGTTTTGCATGAAGGTCTTCTATTTCTTTTTTCTTTGTATCATAGTCAGTTTTAAGATCGTCTAACTTGGTTTTGTAATCAGTTAATTCTGTTTGCCACTCTTCTCGCAGTTTGTTTAATGCTCTTTTTTCAGCAGTTAAACTTTTCCTGTAACCTTTCTCAAACATTAAGGCTTCCAAGGCTCCTTCTAGCGACCTGTGAACGTTTTGCACAACAGGAACAGATATGAAATAGCCCAAAACATAAGCCGCCAAAATTGGATCAGTCTCTTTTAATTCAAAAGCAAACAATGCTCGTGGAGTAGAAGCAAGTAACGATACAACAGGTGCGCCACCGTAATGAGTAACTATCTGTTGCTTTACAGCTTCAAGGTGTGCAGGAAATTGTTCCGTTTCAATATGTGCTCTAGCTTGCGCTATAGTCTGTTGAATTGCTTGAAAAGGTGAAACCTGACGACTAACTATTGTTGCAATATTTCCATCTTGCTGTGCCGCCGTAGCCAACCATCCCCAAATAGATGTTTCCTCTTGAACCCATGCCTCAATTTCTCCAAGTGTGCGAAATGATAACTTTCCTCCGTTATCACCAAGGTCAATTTCTAAAATAGGTTTAGTTTTTCCTGCCATATTATTTCTCCGAACTACGATCTAAATTAACTTGAGAAAGCTCTATGGCAACTGCTTCAACATTGCTAATTGCTGGAGCTAGCCCATATTCGATAATTTGTTGAAAAACATGCCCGCTAACTTTGCCCTTTCTTGCTTTTACCTCTAATTCCAATAGCTGTTTAATTGATTTTAGCCAATCAAACTCATCCACCAATGCCTTATTCATTTCATGGTTCTCATACCTTGATTTGAACATATCTCCTAAACGTCGGCGATCCTTTGCGGAAGTACGAACCATATTTTCTACAAACTTTTCAGGTTTTATATGTTTGAAAATTGGAATCCGATAATATTTATTGTCTTCAGAATTACTTAAACACACTGACCTATAAAACAGGCAGTTATCACTTACCATCAGCTCTAACAGTTTTTCAGCCTGCTCAGGGTAAGCAGCCTCTTTGACCTTCTGAACCTCAGATGCAAGGTAAGAGCAAAACTCTCCAAAGGCTTTTTCTTCTTTGGAAAAATACATAAGTCCTGCATGGCTATCATCCCAGGAAGAAAACGCACTCTCCTCAAACTCTAATTGTCCATATTCAATTAAATGCTGAACATATGTATGGAAATAAGAAACCGCCTCATCTTCTGTTTGATCAGACAACCCATTTTTAGCCATCCATAGGTAAAGACCAAAAACATGTTTTATGACAGGGGCTCGTTTGTATTCGTTACTTCTTAAAGACTCTTCAACAGAGGTGCGAGCCTCATCAAAATCCACATCCTCCAAATCAAGCCCATGCCATAAAAAAATCCAGTTTGGCGTATCCTCATTTTGGAAATAAATGCTATTTAACACAGCTTCTTCAAGAGCCTCTGTATTGAAAACACCAGTTTTCATATATTC
>QILF01000073.1 GCA_003233235.1 Zetaproteobacteria bacterium | reverse complement strand
ATTCACTGCTACGACCGGAGCGGGAATTAAGCATTTTCGGCATTGTGACCGGACAGTTTCGCAAGTACCCGGACTAAAATTTCTCACCCGTATGACAAGGTTTGTCTGAATGAGTGTGAATAGAACCTAATTCAGAGCCACTTGCAAAAGTCTGGGTGGATGAGTTGCAATCCCGCTTCGAGTGCGATTTTGAGTTGGAATGAGGTGAATGGTGGTTCTATTTGCCGAAATTACAACTCAAAATCGCGCCGGAGTGGGGACGGAAATCGCCGCTCACGACTTTTGCAAGTGGCTCTTCAGAGCGTTTACTTCTTGATGTGAGCTGGTCTTTGTCGTCAGCAGCAGCGTTAATTTGGCCCATGCAGCATAATCCAGCCGTTCCGGACGCGCGCCAGCATCAATTTCCAGCATTTTCCACTCATCCATGCTCACCACATCTCTGAAATTGTTGGCGATAGTTTTACGCCGGTGCGCAAATCCACGGCGCACGGTGCTTTGCAGGTCCACATATTCACAGCAGGGTTGATGCCCGTGCGGGGTGAAAAGCAGCACTGCTGAATGCACTTTCGGTGGTGGATTGAACGCACCGGGCGGCAAGACAAGCAGCCGTTTCACGTTATAAAAATGTCGCGCCAGCACGGAGAGACCCCCGTAGGTTTTGCTTCCCGAATCGGCCCGGATGCGGTCCGCCACCTCGCGTTGATACATCAGCACCATGCCGCCGGAAAGATTCAATCCGAACAGCGCAGCCGATAGCGGGCCGGAAATATTGTAGGGCAGATTACCGGCAATCCAATCCGGTTGATGCTGCTTTGCAACTTCGTTGAGACATTTCAGCACATCGCCGTGTACCAGTGACAGTTTATCCTCCGAAGCGGCCCGTTTTTCCCACTTTTCGGCCAAACCATTGTCTTTTTCAACCAATACCAGACTGCCGACACGCTTGAGCAAAACATCGGTAATCGCGCCGCGTCCGGGACCGATTTCCAGTGTATTCGCTCCTTCAGGAATGGTGGCGGCAATGCGTGCAATGGCATTGTGGTTAACAAGAAAATGCTGGCCGAGGGACTTTTTAGGGCGCGAACTGTTGGGATAATCCGACATGCGATGAAACCTAGCAGAATCGGGGGCATCTGCGCGGTTCGTGTTGTACCTAGCTTGAAAAACAAGCTTCTGCTTGCTTTGTGTGTGTTATTTTCTACAATCCCGACCCCCTTGAGGTCGGCAAGATGATTTCGGGATGCGGACAATTAGATAAATTAGATATATTGGGAACATATTGCAGGAGGAACCATCGTGAGCGCAAACTACACCAGCCGGAAACGGCATTTGATTGCCGGTAACTGGAAAATGAACGGTATGCTCCAGGAGGCCGAACAGTTTGTTCATGATCTGGCCGAGAATCCGGCACCGGATCATATTGAGGTGGCGTTGATGCCGCCGTTCACCCTGCTGCATCCGATGGCCGAGTTACTTAGCGAGAAAGATGTGCGCTTGGGTGCACAGAGTGTTTATTGCGAACTCAAGGGCGCATTTACCGGTTCCATCAGCCCGCTGATGTTGCGCGATGCCGGTTGTCACTATGTCATTATCGGCCACTCCGAGCGGCGCGATATTATGGGTGAAGCCAACGAATTGATTAGCAAGAAGCTTAATGTTGCCTGGAATAACGGATTAGAGCCGATTTTATGTGTTGGCGAACATCTGGAAGAGCGGCAGGACGGTGAAACCAATAGCGTGCTGCGTCAGCAGTTGAGTGTGCTTGAAGATGCGGCGCAGGGCGTTGCGTTAACGCTTGCTTATGAGCCGGTTTGGGCCATCGGTACCGGATTGACGGCTACGCCTGCGCAGGTCACTGAAACGCACGCCTTTATCCACGAGGAATTAAGTCGGCTCGGCCATGATTGCCGCGTACTTTACGGCGGTAGTGTGAAGCCGGATAATGCGGCGGAGTTGATGGCTTGTCCGGGCGTGGAAGGTGCATTGGTTGGTGGTGCGAGCCTGCAAGCGGATTCATTTTCAAATATTGTGCAGGCTGCGGCCAGCGTTGCAGGAGCATAAATTATGACAATACTACTTGTTTCTCTCCATATTATTGCTGGTTTGGCGCTGATTATACTGGTGCTGATTCAGCGTGGCGAAGGTGCAAATATGGGTGTTTCTTTCGGTGGCGGCGGGGCGCAGACGTTGTTTGGCAGTCGCGGTTCCGGTTCGTTTCTCGGCAAGGTCACCGGCGGGGTTGCCGGTTTGTTTATGATTACCAGTTTGACGCTGGCTTTCTTTTCACAGCGGGATATAAAATCGGTGGTTAACACGCCGACCCTTAATCAGCCGACGCAGCAGGATACGCTGCCTGCTGCCAACGGTAACGGTGCTTTCGACCCGTCTAAATTGAAAAGTCAGGGTGCTGTAGGCGACGATCTTCCTGCCGCTAACTGAGCAAGCGTAACCCGGCGGCAGACGCCGTAAAAAACCTGTAACAATATGCCGGAGTGGTGAAATTGGTAGACACGCTACCTTGAGGGGGTAGTGGGGCAACCCGTGCTGGTTCGAGTCCAGTCTCCGGTACCAATAAGGCATCTTATGGTGTCCAATATGAGCCAGCAATTGTTATGATTGCTGGTTTTTTTTCTTACTCTAAATTCCAAGGTGGCTCTAAGGAAGTGCTGAATCATGGTTTATTCAGCACTTCCCGATTATGTGAATAGACCCTCATTTACTTTCAATACCCTAAATTCGGAGCCAGCCAGCGTTCAGCCTCTTCGATACGCATACCTTTGCGTTTGGCATAATCCTCAACCTGATCCTTATTCACCTTGCCGACGGTGAAGTAGTGCGCTTCGGGGTTGGCGAAATAGAGGCCGGAGACGGCTGCGGTGGGTAGCATGGCGTAGGATTCGGTGATGGTCATGCCGATGTTGTTTTCGACATTCAAAAGCTTCCACAGCGTGCCTTTTTCAGTGTGTTCCGGGCAGGCCGGATAGCCAGCAGCAGGGCGAATGCCCCGATATTTTTCGTTGATAATGTCTGCGTTGTTTAGCACCTCATCGGCGGCATAGCCCCATGCCTCGGTGCGCACTTGTTTGTGTAGCATTTCGGCCAGTGCTTCGGCCAAACGGTCGGCCAATACTTTAACCATAATCGCGTTGTAATCGTCGTGCTCGGCCTCAAAGGCTTTGGCGCGCTCTTCAGCACCGAAAATCCCCACGACGAACGCGCCGAGATGGTCGTTATGCTCACGGGAGACAAAGTCGGCTAGGCATAAATTGGCGCGCTTGTCTTTTTTGTCGGTTTGCTGGCGTAGAAAGTGGAATTGCACCAATTCCGTGCTGTGTTGCTCGTCGGCGAACACGCGAATGCTATCGTCTTCTGTTGCCGCCGCCGGAAATACGCCGAATACCGCTTTGGCGGTAAACAAACCTTTGCCAATAATCTTATCCAGCCACACCTGCGCCTCGTCGAACAGTTTTTGCGCTTCTTTGCCTTTGTGCGGGTCGTTCAGAATGCGCGGATAAGCCCCGTTCAACTCCCAAGCGCCGAAAAACGGCGTCCAGTCGATGAATTCACGAATTTCCGACAGCGAAATGTCGTTTAAGACCTGTACGCCGGTTCTTTTCGGTGCCGACGCAATCGTTGCTACATTCAAGGCCGTTGCATTGGCACGTGCGGCTTGCAAACTCAACCAATCCGTCTGCTTTTGGCGACCTAGATAGCGCTCGCGCACGCCTTTGTATTCTGCACGTATTTTTTGCACAAAACCGGCCCGATACGTCTCGGAAATCAGATTTTGCGCCACACCGACGGCACGCGACGCATCCTTAACCCAGACCACCGGATGCGCGTATTCCGGCTCGATTTTGACAGCCGTATGCGCTTTGGATGTGGTTGCACCGCCGAGCATGATTGGTAGAAAATAGTCCAGCCGAGTCATTTCTTTGGCGATATGCACCATTTCATCGAGGCTGGGGGTGATCAGGCCGGAAAGCCCGATAATGTCCACATCGTGTTTTTTCGCTTCTTCCAGAATCGTCGCCGCCGGAACCATCACACCGAGATCAATGACCTCGAAATTATTACATTGCAATACCACACCGACGATATTTTTACCGATGTCGTGTACATCGCCTTTAACCGTAGCCATCAGCACCTTACCGTTGGACGACGTTGCCCCGGCAGCTTTCCCTTCTTCAATAAACGGCATCAGATAGGCCACCGATTTTTTCATCACGCGCGCCGATTTAACCACCTGCGGCAGAAACATTTTACCGTCGCCGAATAAATCGCCAACCACGTTCATGCCGTCCATCAGCGGCCCTTCGATCACTTCAATCGGTTTATCGAATAGCTGTCTTGCTTCTTCGGTATCCGCCTCGACAAACGCATCAATGCCCTTGACCAGCGCGTGTTCCAGACGTTTGGCGACCGGCAGTTTGCGCCATTCGTCATCGGCTTTTTTAGCTTTGATGCCATCGCCACGATAATTTTCGGCAATGTCCAGCAAATGATCGGTGGCATCGCTGTTGCTCTCGCCCTGATGATTTTGTACCACATCTTCGACCGCTTCGCGCAATTCTTCCGGCAAATCGTCGTATACCGCCAATTGCCCGGCATTGACGATGCCCATATCCATGCCCTGCTTGATGGCGTGGTAGAGAAACACCGAATGAATCGCTTCGCGTACCGGATTATTGCCGCGAAACGAGAAAGAAACATTGGACACGCCACCGGAAATCATCGCATGCGGCAGATTTTTTTTGATCCAGCCGGTGGCTTCGATGAAATCGACGGCATAATTGTTGTGTTCTTCAATGCCGGTAGCGATGGCGAAGATATTAGGGTCAAAAATGATGTCTTCGGGCGGAAAATTGCACTTTTCGGTCAAAACCTTGTACGAACGGGCGCAAATTTGCGTTTTTCGTTCAAAAGTATCCGCCTGCCCATCCTCATCAAAGGCCATGATGATGGCTGCCGCACCGTATTTGCGAATCAGCCTAGCGCGTTCAATAAAGAGTTCTTCACCCTCTTTCAAGGAAATCGAATTGACCACACCCTTGCCCTGAATGCACTGCAGACCGGCCTCGATAATCTCCCATTTGGAGCTGTCGATCATCACCGGAACCTTGGAAATATCCGGCTCGGAAGCGATAAGATTCAGAAAAGTCTGCATCGCAACCAGACCATCCAGCATCGCTTCATCCATATTTACATCAATAATCTGCGCGCCGTTTTCTACTTGTTCGCGGCAGACATCCAGCGCCGTGGTATAATCTCCTTCCATCACCAAACGTTTGAATTTAAGCGAGCCGGTAACATTGGCGCGTTCGCCGACGTTCACAAACAGCGAATGCTCGTCGATATTCAACGGCTCCAATCCCGACAAACGACAGGCAACCGGTAAATCGGGGATTTTTCTTGGCGCAATGCCTTCGACAATTGCCGCCATCGCCTTGATATGCTCCGGCCCGGTACCGCAGCAGCCGCCGATGATGTTTAAAAATCCAGATCTCGCCCATTCACCGATTTCAGCCGCCATATCTTCCGGCGTTTCGTCATAACCGCCGAATGCATTGGGCAAACCGGCATTCGGATGTGCGTTGATATGGCAGGAGGCGGTGTTTGACAGTTCCTCGACATATTGGC
Source organism: Zetaproteobacteria bacterium (assembly GCA_003233235.1). GTDB lineage: Bacteria > Pseudomonadota > Zetaproteobacteria > Mariprofundales > Mariprofundaceae > UBA1543. Next base: position 10,220 of record QILF01000073.1, on the reverse strand, counting down.
GCAGTTCGGCTGCACCCAGCGCACAATTCAGGCCAATCGAAACCGGTTCAGCGTGTGCCAGCGAGTTGTAGAATGCAGTCGCTGTCTGGCCGGAAAGTGTGCGTCCTGAGGCATCGGTAATGGTGCCGGAAATGATAATCGGCAGTTCGATTCCGGTTTCTTCAAAGGTTTCTTTGACAGCAAATATAGCTGCTTTGGCGTTCAACACGTCAAACACGGTTTCAATCAGAATAATGTCCGAGCCGCCGTCCATTAAGCCTTTGGTGGCAACTTTGTACGTTTCGACCAATTCCATGAAGGTGACATTGCGAAAACCCGGATCGTTGACATCAGGCGAAATAGACGCGGTGCGTGAAGTCGGGCCGATAACACCGGCGACAAAACGCGGGTTTTCATCCGTTCCTACTGCATCGCAAGCTTGGCGTGCCAGTTTTGCGCCTTCGACATTCAGTTCGTACACCAATTCTTCCATGCCGTAATCGGCCATCGAAGCGGCATTGGCGTTGAAGGTGTTGGTTTCCAGAATATCCGAACCGGCTTCCAGATAAGCGGCATGAATATCGCGGATAATATGCGGTTGGGTCAACGACAGCAGGTCGTTATTGCCTTTGAGTTCGGACGGCCAGTCGGCAAAGCGTTCGCCGCGATAATCGGCTTCTTCAAATTTATGTCGCTGAATCATCGTGCCCATCGCGCCATCAAGAATCAGAATGCGCTTGGACATCGCCTGCTCTAGCAGTGCGGTGCGTGATGGGCGGGTTGATTTAATTGCGGACACGTGTGGTCTCCCTGTGGGGTGAATTCTATTCCAAGCTGTTGAATGGTGAATTCTAGCATGGCCGGAGACGCCTTCCAAAGTATTGCAGCATAAAATTTGCTATAATCCATTACCTATGCATGCTAAAAAAGTTGATTTTCTTCGTATTCTGCCACTGTTTCTAAAGGGATTTGTTCCAGTATCTCTATTCATTGCAGGTTTAGGATTCTGGTATGTGCATGAGCAAAAAGCTGTTCTTATGACGTATTATGAAGTTGAAGCAAGTCATCATGTAGAAGGTCAGATGAAACGTGTGCAGCGATTCTATAAACATGGAATTGCCGTGTTATTGTCACTTGCGCGGGATAGGTCTATCCCTTCGGCGCTTAAAGGTAATGTTGAAGCGCGTCGGGCGATGGCGAATGCGTTTGCCGATATTATGGACGTTTCAGAATTATATAGCCAAATCAGATTGCTCGATACGACAGGTTGGGAGGTGGTTCGTGTTAACCGAGAAGATAGCAGTTTGCGTGTCGTTCCCGATGGTCAGTTGCAGAATAAGGGGTTGCGGAATTATGTGCAGCAGACGCTGGCATTATCCGGTGGCTCTATTTATGTGTCACCGTTTGATTTGAATATGGAATACGGCGAGATAGAGCGTCCATATAAAGCTGTTACCCGTTTTGCAACGCCGCTGATGGATGCCAACGGGGTAACGAATGGCTTATTGGTCATCAATATGCTCGGTATCAGCATCCTGGAAAATGAAATGCACGAAACGGCACTGAAGGGAGAGCACTTATTATTTAATGCCGGTTCTTCCTGCTGGTTCGACAGTCATTTGCAGCAGTTGCAGGTTATGAAGGATATGAATGCGCTAATTCAAAATCATCGCCTTTCCGGAAACTGGTTCAATGCGATTAAAGGAGAAAACGGACAGATTATTACTGTTGACGGGCTGTTTACTTTTGAGAAAATAAACCCGCTACTGGGACACGGAATGGGCAAAATCCTTCGTGTTCCGCGCTGGGAAATCATATCTTTTGTGCCGGTATCAGCATTGCATGCGGCGTTAAGCAAAACCGTGTCTATGACATTGCAGTTTTGTGCTGTGGTCATTGTTTTGTTCGCGACAAGCATCTGGCTTTGGGCCGGGCATCGCGTCTTGAAAGTTAGCGCAAGAAAACAGCAAGAATTGCTGCATGCGACACGTAGGCAAATGTTACATAGGCTGATAGAGGCCAGAGAAGATGAGCGGTCAAGGTTGGCGCGGTCTTTGCACGATGAGATTGCACAAGATTTGGTTGCTATACAGATACAGGCGGACCTGATTGCCAATAAACGTCTGGAAGGAGAGCAATCTACTGTCAATCACGAAGCACAGCTAATTCAGAAAATGGCCACCGGGCTTATTGGCATTGTTCGCAGCCAGTTAAACGAACTCAGACCGGCACAATTGGACACGCTGGGCTTGAAAGCGGCGCTGGAAGTGATGTGCTCGTCTCTGGATGCGGGAAACGGGATGCGTTGCCGCATGCAGATTGATGATGCAGTAGATACGCTATCTGAAACGTTGAAATTAAATATCTATCGCATTGTGCAGGAGGCGCTACGCAATATCGAACGGCATGCAGATGCATCTAACGTAATGGTTTCGTTGACCATCGAGGGAAATATGGTGAATTTGTTTGTTGAGGATGACGGTGCGGGTTTTGATGTCGATATTGTGACAAACGGATTGGGTCTGGTTGGCATGCGTGAACGTTGCGCATTGTTGCGAGGCCAGCTTGAGGTGGATAGCAAGTTGGGTGTCGGCACATGTGTGCGTATGCATGTTCCGGCATGTTTTAGTGATGCATAGGAGCCACTTGCAAAAGTCGTGAGCGGCGATTTACTTCCCCACTGCGGCGCGATTTTGAGTTGGAATTTTGGCAAATGGAACCACCATTCACCTCATTCCAACTCAAAATCGCACTCGAAGTGGGATTGCAACTCGTCCACCCAGACTTTTGCAAGTGGCTCATAGGAGGAATCCTTATGCCGTGGCATGCTCTTTGCTTATTTCCCCGCATGTGGTGAACGCATAGTATGCCCGGAATGGTGATAAGGTAATTAATGGATAGTACAATCATGCGTGTGCATCTGGTGGATGATCATATCCTTGTGCGCGATGGTATTTGCAGCTTGTTGGAGCGGCATCCGGGGATTTGTGTGGTGGCGATGTCGAGCAGTGGCGAAGCCGCCTATGTTGATTATTTCAAGCATCATCCGGATGTGGTGCTGCTTGATGTCAATATGCCCGGCGAAAGCGGGTTGTCTGTGCTCAAACGTATTTTAATGCGTGACCCGCAAGCGCGTATCGTCATGCTATCCATGTTGAATGATGAAATGGTTGCCTTGAAGGCAATTGAAGCCGGTGCGTATGGTTATTTGAGCAAAGGTATTCCACCCGGGGAATTGTACAACGCAGTGTGCAAGGTCGCTGCCGGGGAAATGTTCATTGAGTCGGATATTGCCCAGCGTATGGCGTTGCTGCGTTCCGGAAAGGGGTCGTCATTGCAGGTTCTGAGCAGCAGGGAATTTGATGTGTTTTGTATGCTGGCCAAAGGCCGGAGCGTTTCTAAAATAGCCGCGACGCTGCATCTGAGTCCGAAAACAGTGGGTGCGCACCGAACCCGGGTCATGGTAAAACTAAGTTGTACCAACGTTGCCGAACTGGCCCGGGTCGCTATTCGTCAGGGCATTATCAGCCCTTGATCCTGTCTAAGGATTTCCCCTATGTTTTGAAGGGTAAAGACCTCGTATATTAAAATAGCAGTTTAAATTATAGTCATTCATTATGGAGTGGTATGCCCTTTATATGCGCCACAGGGGTGCAATGCGGATTGGTATGAAGCTGCTGGTTGCCGTGATGGTCATCGAGTTGTTGATTATGCTTGCCATGAATGTGCTGGGCGTGAACGAGGCGACGCTTGCAAGTGGTATCGGTGATGCGCTATTGCTGGGCATGCTTTCTTCCGGACTGGTATACGCTTGGGTTGTGCGACCGTTGAAACGGGCGAATGAGCGGCATCAATTGTTCGAAACCGTGGTTAATAATCTATCTGTCGGGGTGGTTGTGACCGAGCAACAGACTGGCGAACAGGTTATTATGGCGGTGAATCCGGCATTTACACAAATCACCGGATATGCTGCGAGGGAAGTTATCGGTTGTCATCCGAGATTGTTGCAGGGCGAGGATGCGGATGCAAAGGAGCAGGTGCGGCTGGCTTTGCGTAAGGAATCTCCGGTGAGCGTGCTTCTGAAAAACCGTCGCAAGGATGGTTCATCTTTCTGGAATCAGCTGCGTTTATCACCGGTACGCAATCACAAAGGCAAGGTTATACAGTGGGTCGGGTTAATTGAGGATGTCAGCGAACAGAAAGCCATGCAAGAGCGCACCGAGCATTTGGCGCATGCCGTGCAGCAGAGCAATGAAGGCATGTGTTTGTTTGCTGCCGATGGCCGTCTGCTGGCAGTGAATCCGGCTTTTTGCCGCAATGTTCAGATGAGTGAAGCGGCACTGATAGGCGAATCCTACTGGCAATTCTGGAATGTGGATCATGAAGCAACGGCGGTGGTGAAGCAGGCGATTAATCAGGGAAAATACTGGCAGGGCAAGCATGTTTTGCAACGTAAAGATGGCAGCCATTACGATGCGTTGAGCAGCATTACGCCTGAAAAACTGGTGGGTGGCGAGGTGCGTTTTAGCGCTATTCATCGGGATATATCCAGCATGGTTGAGATGGAGCAGCAGCTTATGCAGGCGCAGAAAATGGAGGCTGTGGGTACACTCGCCGGCGGCATTGCACACGATTTCAACAATATGCTCGCCGGTATGTTGGGCAATATGTATCTGGTGCAGCGGGATATGCAGGATAATCAAAAGGCGTTGATACGTCTGAAGCGCATCGAAAAAATGGGTTATCAGGCTGCCGATATTGTTCGTCAGTTGCTCACGTTTGCACGTGCGGGTGCAATGGAGAAGAAGAATTTCGATTTGCGGCCCTTTTTCAAGGAGACAATACAGTTTGCGCGTCCCGGGATACCGGAAAATATTGATCTGGTCGTGGATGTGGATAGCGAGAAGATGCTCATCAATGGTGATCCGGTCAGAATTCAGCAGGCGCTTCTCAATCTGATTACCAATGCCCGGCATGCCGTTGAAACTAAATTCATCCCGGCTGGAAAAAATGGCGGGCGCATTACGTTGCGTCTGGCCGAATGTGGTAAACGCACGGGTTGTCGCGGTGAGTGCGCAATGCGCGGTCATCGGGATACTGCTCCTGAATCATGCGTGCGCATTGAGGTTGTTGATAACGGTATTGGCATGGATGAGAAAACCATAAAGCGTATTTTTGATCCGTATTTTACCACCAAAGAAGTTGGTCGCGGTACCGGCCTTGGCCTGCCAATGGTGCAAGGCTGCGTGGAAATGCAGGGTGGTTGCATTGATGTGCAAAGTAAGCTCGGAGAAGGCAGTTGTTTTACCATTTGGCTGCCGAGAGTCAGTGAGGAGTCAATAGTAGTTTCTCCACAACAGGATATGCCGGAGATGCTGATGCACGGTAACGGTGAGTTGATTTTGGTAGCCGATGATAATTCAGATATGCGCAATGCCTTGAAAGAGATGCTCGAAGCAAGCGGCTACGAAGTGATTAGCGCGGCTGATGGTGAGCAGGCAAGGCAGCTTTTTTATGCATATCAGCAGCGTTTGTATGCAGTTTTTCTGGATATTGTCATGCCGTATTGCAACGGCACTGTGGTCGCGCAGGAAATTCACGACGCGAACCCGGATATTTCGCTTGTACTGATGACAGGCTATGACATCAAAGATACGCTGAAGAGCAAGGCGTTTCCGTTGCAGGCTGAGTTTGAGTTGCTGTATAAACCATTCGATTGCGGGCTTCTCAACGATGTGCTGGCGCTGGTTGTGCGACAGCATGCCAAGGCGGAAAAGCAGGGCTGATGTTCTTGTCGCGTTTATAAGAGCCACTTGCAAAAGTCGTGAGCGGCGATTTTCTTCCCCACTACGGCGCGATTTTGAGTTGGAATTTCGGCAAATGGAACCACCATTCACCTCATTCCAACTCACAATCGCACTCGAAGTGGGATTGCAACTCATCCACCCAGACTTTTGCAAGTGGCTCATAAGCTTGTTTTTTAGCTGGTACCGGGAGCCGGAGTCGAACCGGCACTTCCTTGCGGAAACCAGATTTTGAGTCTGGCGTGTCTACCAATTTCACCATCCCGGCATACAACTTTGAACAGACGGTTAAAACGGCGCGAAGCATTGCTATCATGGCGATATGTGTCAAGCTTCGATAAGGAAGTGCTGAATAAAGCTGCTTCGAAGAGGCTGTAATGAAAAACGAGCGAGTTCAAAGCAGAGATTGCAATCCATAGCACCGCTATGGTGACCGGAGGAAATACCTGTGGTGCTCAAATCTTTAACGTGGAAATCGTTCATTTTTCGTGCAGGGTCACGAATCATGGTTTGTTCAGCACTTCCATAAGGATGCGGTTTGCAAACCGTGTCAGAGATTAGCGGCAGTTCAAGGGAGTACGGTGTGACGGGGAAACAAACACAGCAGACTAACTATGATGTGGTGATTGCCGGTGGCGGGCTGGTTGGTATCGCGCTGGCCTTGGCTGTATCGCGGTTGGATTTGAAGATTGCTGTGATTGAAGCGCAGGCTACGGATGTTTTCCCGGACAGCCGCCCTGAGCGGGTGATTGCGCTATCACATGGTTCACGAAGCTATCTCGAAGAACTTGGCGTATGGCATGACATTGCCGATTCAGGTGTCGCTCCGATTCACGAAGTGCACATTTGTGAGCCGGGCAATCGCGGTGAAGTTGGCATGCATCAAAACGAGGCCGATATTGAGGCGCTGGGTTATGTGGTGAGTAACGCGCAGATTCTGCGCGCCTTGTATGCGGCGCTACCGGAATCCGTTGATGTGTTTGCCCCGGCGCAATTGCAAGCCTTGGATGAAACACCTGAATCCATGTTTGTCCATGTCAGTCAGGATAAAAATATCAGTCAGGGTAAAAATGAATCCATATTACGTTGTCGCCTGCTGATTGGCGCGGACGGTACGATGAGCAAGGTGCGCCGTTTACGCGGTATCGGCAGCCGTGGCTGGGATCACAATCGTTTCGGGCTGGTCGCCTCGGTGCAGCCGAACAAACCACACCGCAATGTCGCACATGAGTGTTTTTGTGCCGACGGCCCGCTGGCTTTTCTGCCGTTGGACGAAAGCCGCTATTCAATCGTCTGGACGCTTGCTCCGCGCGAAGCCAGTCGCATCATTGCCTTGGATGATAGTGATTTCTTGCACGAACTGGAGCGTGCGGCAGGTGAGATGATGAAACCGCATTTTGGTGGTTTTTCAACTGTTGGTCCGCGCGCCATGTTCCCGTTTGAATATCGTGTTTGCGAGCGATTTACGGCAGCGCGAACCGTGCTGATCGGAAATGCCGCGCACACCATGCATCCGGTTGCCGGACAGGGTTTGAACCTCGGTTTGCGTGACGTGGCGGTGCTTGCTGCGGCAATTCGGCGCGCTGTGGATGGTGGTCGAAATATTGCAGCACCTCTGGTGCTGGAGGAATACGCACAGCAGCGTTGCGGTGATACAACGGCTGTTTCGACGTTTACCGAGGGACTGAATGCGGTGTTTTGTAGCGATTTATTACCATTGAAACTGGTGCGTGGAGCGGGTTTGTCAGGCATGCAGCATTTGCCGTCGTTGCGGCGCTGGTTGTTGCGTCGCGCTGCCGGTGTGGCACAGCGGACGGCGCTTGGAGGTGTGGCATGAATGCCCGGCAGGTGGATGTCGTGATTGTTGGCGGTGGCATGGTTGGTTTGTCTCTGGCTTGTGCGTTGAAAAATACAGGTTTACATACTGTTGTTGTCGAGCGCAGTGAATCAACGCCGCGATTTTCGCTGGGTCGTGATTGTCGAGTATCGGCGATTGTCGCCGGGACTGCTGAGATGCTGCGCGGCATCGGGATTTGGCCGCATTTGGAAGGGAAGGTACAAGCGATTGCAGCGATGCGTGTGTGGGATGATCAGCATTTTGGCAGTATCCGTTTTGAGGCGGAAGAAATCGACCGCGAGGCGCTGGGTTATCTGATTGAAAATAGCGTGCTGTCACAAGCATTGCTGGATGTGGTACACGATGCTGAAAATGTGGAATGGCGTTGCCCGGCGGTGGTGGATGAAGTGCACTGGCGGATGTCGCATGTTGAAGTGACATTGGATGACGGCTCCGAATTGCATGCGCCGCTGATTGTCGGTGCGGATGGTGGAAATTCGTGGTTGCGTTCGCAAGCAGGCATTCAAACGTGGAGTCATCGTTTCGGGCAGCGCGGCATTGTGGCGACGGTGCGCCCGCAATTTAATCATCACGGTGTCGCTTATCAGCGGTTTCTGCCGACCGGGCCGTTGGCGATGCTGCCGATGAGCGGTGATTTGTGTTCGATAGTGTGGAGTGCGGATGATGCTGAGGCGGATCGTCTAATGATGCTGGACGACGATGCTTTTAGAGAGGCATTGCAGCTTGCTTTTGGCCCGCAATTGGGGCGCGTTGAGGAAATCGGCGAGCGCGCAGCTTTTCCGTTGCGCAGTCAACTCGCCAAACACATGGTGCGCCCGCGATTGGCATTGATTGGCGATGCGGCGCATCAGATTCACCCGCTCGCTGGCTTGGGTGTGAATCTCGGTATTCGCGATGCGATGGTGTTGGCGCAGGAGCTGGCCGATGCACGTCGTTTTAAGGAGGATATTGGCAGTTTGGATGTGTTGTCACGGATGCGGCGCAATCGCATGCCGGATATTCTGGCGGTGATGGGAGGAATGGAAAGTTTTCACCATTTATTCACCTCCGATTTTCCGGGAGCGGCGCTGCTGCGTGATGCCGGGATGCGGATGATGGGCAATGCCGGTGCGTTGAAATCGTTGCTGATGCGGCACTCGACGGGTTTGAGTTTGCCGCTGCCTAAGCAGATTTCCTGATGTTTATGCTTTTACTGTGCTAAACGATTGTTTCTTCTTCGGGTGCAATAGATATAATTCTGAGTAAAGCAGATTGCATTTAAGAATGTGCCAAATCAAGGCGCAACATGCGCGTCATAGCATCGCTATTGCGAAATGTTGCAACGCCGAGTTGGTGCATGATGAATGCAACAGCGAATTCATGAATTGATCAGCGCCTCCTTAGTAGCAAAGGGTCCCTATTTCGCTAAGAACGAGGGTTCGCGAACAGCTGCCTTCGGACGTTCAAATCATGCCATAGACTCCGCTTTGGAACTAGATTTATGCCTACTGTTTTGACGGTAAGTCCACTCCGCAACCAAATCTGAAAGGTCTTGAAAATATTGCTATTTTCAAGACCTTTTTTTTTTGTGCCGACAACCCTGTTGCACCCTGTTTGACGATCTAATGAAATAAGTAAACTACACCCGACCTCCCCTGCAAGCGCAGCCTTAAAGCCTTGTGGATTATTGCCAACGACCGTTAAATAGACCATCCTCAAAAACACATAACCCATTGATATATTGAGATAATAGTTCTTTCATGATAGTGTAAAATGCAAGAGAATGTGGTATTTCCACTCAAAAGGCTTGCACATGATCCGCAAAGAAGAAGATCGACAACTGACATTTATCCTCCCGTTTGGTGGGAGGTTAAAGCCGGATAACCGCTGGGTTCGGCTATCCTCGATTGTACCGTGGGATGATCTTGAACCGGCATATAATGCGGTGATGAATATGAAAGAAGGCCGCCCCTCGAAGCCGGCCCGTCTGGTGATTGGTGCAATGATTATCAAGCACAAGCTGAACCTCTCCGATGCTGACCCCGAAGACTTGCTGACCCCGAAGACTTGCGCGCATGATCAGTTTCGCTTGTCGAGGGGAATTAAGGGGACAGTTTACATATTAAACAATGGAATGGGAGAATCATCCGACAAATGGGTAAACTGTCCCCTTGAATTCGCTTGTCGCAATTGGAGAGGATTTCCACATATCGGTTCAGCGCATGGCGGGTATCGCTATCTCGCGTTGTCGTTTGCGGCCTTTCCTCACCGAAAGAGACAGTTTTCAGTCTGTTTCCTGCGATACCGTTATCTCGCATGATGCCTGCGGTGCTATCGGCCATGCGCTGACCGAGATGAAGATTATATTCTCGCACGCCGGTTTCATCGGTATGCCCTTCGATCAGGAATTTGCATCCCGCATGCCGTTTTGCGAAGGCGGCAACCATACTTTTTTCCGCCGCCGACGAACCGCTGCTATCTGCGGCAAAATAAACCTTGTAAGTAGAGTTATCGGCACTGGCACGCTGAAAAAGCGAGACGGACAGCGGCGTGCAAGTACCTTTGACCTGCTCGTTGACGATAACATGCCAGACATCGCC
>QILF01000149.1 GCA_003233235.1 Zetaproteobacteria bacterium | reverse complement strand
AAAACTGCTCTGCTGCGTTTTAATCCGATTCACATGCCAGCTACTGTTGATGGATGGTGAATTTGAAATGAGCTTTTTGAGGAAGCTCTACATAAGCGTTGAAGAGCCCAAATTACCTTCAACTTCTACAGCTAATGCACGGTAATGGATTCCAACTCTGACAGAGCAATACTTTCCAACTTTCTTGAAGTGTAATGACGGGTGTTTTGGATTTGATTTAAGGATTGAAAAGTTTTTATCAGCAACATTTTGTATTGCCAATGGAAGCACCTTGTAGAAACCCCAGAATGAAGGGCTTGCGAAGTGAATCACAATTTTGTTGATCTTCCAACTTTATGGTCAGCAATAGCAGCATTAGCCAAAGTATCAAGCTTACCTGTAGCGACATCATGTTTAATTTGTTCATCCCAAGCGTTGGAATCAAACGCTTCATACCAAGCGCGAAATTTTCTTAATTGATCTTGAGGTAAATTTATAATCTCATTCTCAATTTCTTCAATTGCTATTCCCATGCCTTTGCCTCCTTTTTCCTTTTATATGAAAAAATATAGTTCCAAATGGGTAGCAATGCAATTTTAAACCCTAGTGTCCTATCCCGTAGAAGCGCGCACTATCAGATCAGCATTCAGGGGGGACAGTTTACCTATTTGTCGGATGATTCCCCCATTCCACTATTTAATATGTAAACTGTCCCCTGAATTACATCCATTTTGCTTTGGAGGCATGTCCGAGTTGAACGCTTTTGTTATGTGCATTTCTATTTAACTCTTAACACTATAGGGGTTTGCTGACTCGCTGAAGTCAAAGCGAACTTTCTTTGCCTCAAAAAGCCAACACCCTTTGATTTTTACCGCCTCGGTATCAAATAGGCAAATATTCAGACCTTCTCCAAGCATACTTTTATAAGCTACTCCGCCATAGCCGTTTCTTTTAAATAGTTCAGCAATTATTTGGGTAGGTACATAGTGAGATTCATTCTCATTTGAAACAACAGGCTCTGAAAATGCCTTATCTATATGCGACCACACAGCATCTTCTTTATCTTCATCATCAGGCTCGTAAAACCCTTTATTCAAATCAAAGAAACATGGATTCTTATGTGTATTTATTGAGCAGTCTATTACTACCAGATCTTTGATAACTTCAAACATTGCAACTGATACTTCTGATCCTATCCAGGGCCTAACCTCACTCATCGCTGTTTCTTTATCAGTGGCCAAATATATATAGGATATTCCCTTTGGGTTAACTCTGCCTTCAGTCGCCACATTCTTAAGGGGCTTCATTCGTTCAGGTGGAAGAGGGCAAGACTCAAAGTCACCACTTTCTTCATCGCCATAAAATACGGGTTTATCTCCCGAACCTATTTGTGACCTCCACAGCATACTTCCTTCGGACAATCGTTTTTTTCGTCCCTCACTTGTCTTAAGTACTTCACTCAGAAATAACTCGACTTCCTCATCTCGAATATAGCGTTGGTCGTATTTAACTTTACTGGAGAATTTCCAATAACTTTGCCACGACTTGAATGACACTAATTACTCTCCTTTAAGAATGAACTTGAGCACATAACGACCCAAATGAGGGGCGCGAGCCTGCGAGCGTCCCTCTCGATTTGAATGGTTATATTTATTTACATTTATAGGCATAGCCCACCACTGTAGTATTTGATGTTCCAGAGGCCATAAAACGCCCTGAATTGCTTATATTTTGAAGATACACCGTATTTCCACCCATTTCATAAGTTGCATTTCGCAAGTCATTTCTTGCACCTACCATTAAGTTTTTATCCGATGTATATCCCCCAGTGAACCAATTTCCTTGTGAACCAGCAACTTCACCTAATAACTTACATTCCTTAGGATTTGGTTTTTCAGTAACAATGTTGATTCTTTCTGCACCAGGTCTTGCGGAAATAGATGCGCAGCTCACCAATACTAGAAGTGAAGCTGCAATACCTGTCATTATCAATTTTCTTGAATTGTTCATGTAATTCTCCTTTTTAAAATATAACTAACGTAATAACAGGACTTGATTTTCCATCTATTACGCTCCCTTATACGCCCTTGATTTCCTTGATATTAGATATTAAGCTTGAAACAAGGAGTTAGATTGCCGTCATATCCATCAAAGGTCAACGAAAGATCAACATTCCGGCCAACATCTGTTCGGCTGCTGGATCAGGTGCGGGAGGTTTTGCGCTATCATCATTATGGGCGAAAAACTGAACTGGCTTATGTGCGCTGGATTAAGGGTTATATTTATTTCCATAACAAACAACACCCGAAGGATATGGGGAAGCACGAGATTGAGGCTTTCCTTAGTGATTTGGCAGTCAGGCAGAACGTGGCTGCATCCACACAAAATCAGGCATTCAATGCTTTGTTGTTTTTATACAAACAAGTGCTGGATTTACCGTTTGCAGACGATATTTCCGCGATTCGCTCTAAAAAGCCTGTGCGCTTGCCCGTTGTGCTTGGTGTTAAAGAAGTTGGCCTTCTTTTCGAGCAAATGCAGGGCGAGAATTCGTTGCTGGCGCGCATCATGTATGGCAGCGGTCTGCGTTTAATGGAATTGTTGCGTTTGCGTGTGCAGGATATTGATTTTGCCAATGGCTTTTTGTCGGTTCGGGTTGGCAAAGGGGGTAAAGATCGCACAACATTGTTAGCTGTCTCTGTGCGCGATGAATTGCGCCAGCATTTACTCAAAGTGCGGGCGGTATTTGAACAGGATTTGCAAGAAGGACATGCCAATGTCTGGCTGCCGGATGCATTGGCGAGAAAATATCCGAATGCGCCGAAATCATGGGAATGGCAATATGCCTTTCCTGCCAAAGCCTTATCCAAAGACCCGCAAACAGGAGAAATGCGCCGCCACCATGTCAATGAGTCCGGCCTGCAAAAGGCTATTCGTGCAGCGAGGAAAAAAGCAGACATTAATAAGCGCGTGACATCGCACACCTTGCGTCATTCCTTTGCTACGCATCTGCTGGAATCGGGAACCAATATCCGCGTGGTGCAAAAGCTGCTCGGCCATGCCGATGTGAAAACCACGGAAATTTACACGCATGTGCTGAAACAGAATCTGGGCGCGGTGATCAGTCCGCTGGATAATCTGGGTAAAGCGTAGCTGCAGGTAGGCTATGGCTTGCAATCTTTGCTTTGCGCTGACTTGTTTTGCGTGCGCTATCGCAAATCATTGAGTTGTTCAGAGCTTCCTTTGCACTTGCCTAACATAATTTCTCTATACATATGCTGATAACGAATATAGAAAGAATGGGTTTTCTATACATGATGCTGATAAGTATATTTGGGAAGCGTGGCTTTTGTATATGCTGGACGGCGTTGAAATGACAGCCAAACAGACGATTCATACTGTTGAACGCATTAATACATTGATGATGACTTACAAACATCGCCTGCGCGCAGTGTTGCCCAAAATTTATAGCCAAGATTTACTAAATCTATTGTTTTGCCATCCCTATACAAAAATAGACGCTGTGAAAAAGGAATTACAGGTTAGCCGCCTGACCGCAACACGTTATCTGAACCTACTGACGGAGCACGATTTCCTACGCAAGCATAAAGTGGGTAGGTATAATTATTATGCCAATGTTCCTTTGTTCGATTTGTTTATGGATATTCCCGATTAAAAGCGCAGATAACTCAACAGCAGACCGATAAAGATGGCTGCGCCAAGCAGGTTGTTATTTAAAAAGGCGCGGAAGCAGTTTTCTTTGTTGCGCCGGAGAATCAGCCATTGGTGATAGATGGCAAACGCGGCGGCGATGCCCAGACCGACGTAAAACAGCGGGGCAAGGGCGAATGCATTTCCGGCGGTAATCATTAGCGCCATGAATGCCAACTGAAACAGGCCGATGATGTGTCTGTCCCATGTGCCGAACAGGATGGCGGTGGATTTCACACCGATTTTAAGGTCATCCTCGCGGTCCACCATCGCATACATGCTATCGTAGGCAATCACCCAACAGATATTGGCGGTGAAAATCAGCCACGCGGCAGCGGGAACGGCGCCGCTTTGTGCGGCAAAAGCCATCGGGATAGACCAGCCGAAAGCCGCACCGAGAAATGCCTGTGGCCAGTACGTGTAGCGTTTCATAAACGGGTAAAGTGCGGCCAGAACAACCGCGCCGAAAGAAAGGAAAACCGTTAATGTGTTGGTGGTCAGTACCAGTGCGAAAGCAATCAGGCAAAGCGCGACGAACAGTACCAGTGCTGCTTTTGATGAGACCTCTCCGGCAGCCAGCGGGCGCGCTCTGGTACGCTCGACATGTGCATCAATCTTGCGATCTGCAAAATCGTTAATCACACAACCGGCAGAGCGCATCAGAAAAGCACCGAGCAGAAACACGATGACATTGGCCGTATCTGGATGGCCATTTCCGGCAATCCACAGCGCCCACAGCATCGGCCATGCAACCAGATACGTGCCGATGGGCTTGTCTATGCGCATCAGGCGGGCGTAAATCTTTAATTTTTCTGAAAACATGCTGGAAATGCTATCCGCAGACCGGAAAACCACAATGCGGCAGGCTCGAAGCGTTTGCGGAATTTGGATTTGGCGTTAAGGAAGCTCTGAACAACTCATGTTGCGATAGCGCACGCAAAACAAGCAATTCCTGCGTTAAAGATTTGAACTCGCCTATTTTGCGCGGCAGCCTTATTCACCCGGACTTTTGCAAGCGGCTCTTCAGAGCTTCCTTAATTTTTCAGTGCCAGCGTTAAACCGTCGGCGATTGGCAGCAGCGATATATCGACACGGTTGTCGAGGTGCATCTTTTCATTGAAGGCGCGAATCGCTTCGGTAGATGTTTCGTGATTGTTTGCATCAATCACGCTGCCGTTCCACAGGGTATTATCCACAGCGATGAGTCCGCCGGGGCGAAGCAGCGCCAGCGAGCGCTCGAAATAGGCCGCGTAATTTTCTTTATCGGCATCGATAAATACAAAATCGAAGGAGGATTCACCGCCGTTGGCGAGTTGCTCGTCGAGTGTTTTCAGGGCCGGTTGCAGATGCAGGTGAATTTTCTTGTGTACCCCGGCTTCTTCCCAGAAGCGGTGCGCAACAAAGGTCCATTGCTCGGAGATGTCGCAGGTCACGATTTCGCCGTCTTTGGGCAGTGCCAGCGCCATCCATAAGGTTCCATAACCGGTGTATGTGCCGATTTCCAGCACCCGTTTCGCCCCCATAAGCTTGATCAGCAACGCCATGAATTGCCCTTGCTCGGGGGCCGAACGCATGACCGACATTTCCTCATTATCGGTGGCATCGCGCAATTCGCGCAGCAGTCGCGGTTCACGCAAGCCGACGTGCAGCAGGTAGTCATAAAGTTCGTCGCTGAGATCGATGGTTTTATTCGTCATGCGTTTTTTCCAATTCATCCAGCCGTTTGTTCGCAGCGCTCAAATCACGCTCGCTGAATACCGAAATCCCGTGACCACTGAGCAGGTTGGCGGTGACCCCCTGACCTTTGATTTTACGACCGGAAAAACGACCGTCGTTGACCTGTGCACTGCCACAGGACGGACTGCCTTCTTTTAGCACGGCGATTTTAATATGGTGCTCCCAGCATTGCGCTAACGCGCGCTCCGCACCATCGACAAAAGCACCGGTGACATCCGTGCCATTGCTTCGTTTTACGCGCGCCGTGCCCGTCAATACATCGCCAGCCGTACCGCATTGTATTTCGGCAGCTGGACGCGGCACGGTTAATCCACCCGCGATTTCCGGGCAAAATGGCACAATGCGCCCCTGCTGCTGCCACACATCAAGCAGTCCGTGCGTCGCACAATCGCCGCCATCGTAGCGAACCTTCTCGCCGAGCAAACAGGCACTGACCAGAATCCTCTCCATCGCTCCAGCTTAACCATGCTTGCCGTTCAGATAAAGCAATGCTGTCGGGTCGCGCATGGTTTCCATGAAAAATCCACGCTAGACTGGAGGCATGGCTGTCGTCGAGATGTTCAATCATTGGAAACAGAAGTTATCGGGTATGCGTTTCCCGATCCGCTGGCGCTGGATGCTGCTGGTGAGCGTTACTGTGGCACTGGCGGTACTGATTCAATCGCTGATTCTGCTGAATATGGAGCGCGACTCCTGGCTGCGCAGCCAATCGGCACAGGCGACAATCATGGTTGAGCGGCTTGGGGACGAAGTGAAGAATTTCATGCTGGCAGGACGCAAACTGGATAAAACGCAGGTCGATATAATTGTCACCGGCTTTCGTAAAAAAATACCGACGGTGCTTGGTATTCAAGTGCATTATACCGGTGGCGAATTGAATAATTACGGCAATATTGGCACGCATCCGCCTCTGGCCGACGGCAAAACAGCCAGCGCCACGCCGACGCGACTTCTTTCTGAAGATTTATGGTATGTGCAGCCGGTCAGTTACGCCAAAACACGGGTTGGCAGTATCGCGGTGCGTTTTTCCGAAGACGAATGGCAACATCTGGCCAACCGTTTTATCTCCGATACGCTGATGGTGGCGGTTCTTCTTCTTTTTTTGGCCAGCATTGCCGCCTACCTTATCGCTACGCGCATGAGCCGACCGCTGGAAACGCTGGCGCAGGCCGCCCGACATGTTGCCGACGGTGATTTCAGTACCCGAATTGCGCTTTCCGGTAACGATGAAATTACCGATGCCGGTCGCCAGTTCAATCACATGGTCAGCGAACTGGCGCACAAAGAAAAGCTGCGCGATGTGTTTGGCCGCTATCTTAATCCCAAGCTGGTTAGCGATGTGTTCAGCGAAACCGATACCGCGCCGTCCAGCCATCGCCAGCAGGTCTCGATTCTGTTTGCCGACATGGTGGCTTTTACCGCTTTCTCCGAAAATACCCCGAGCGAAGAAGTGGTGAATATTCTGAATCGCTATTTTGAGTTGTTTCACCGTATTATCGACTATTATGGCGGGCATGTGGATAAATACATTGGTGATGCGGTGATGGCGGTATTTAATCATCCGCATGAAGATGACGTGCATATTCGTCACGCTGCGATGGCCGGGCTTGGTATCACGCTGGCCTGCCAGCGCCTTGCTGAAGAGAGGAACGGCGGGCCGGATATTCAGTTTCGTGTCGGTATTCATCACGGTGATGCGATTGTCGGCAATATCGGTGCAGTACAGCGCTTGGAATATACGGTGATTGGCGATGCGGTGAATGTCGCTTCGCGGATGACCGGTCTGGGCGATGGCGGCGAGGTCATGTTGCCGCAAGAGACATTTAAATGCGTTGGTGAAGGTTTTACCTTTGCAAGCATTGGTCGTAAAAGTATCAAGGGGATTCAAAAATCTATTAACTGCGGCAGGATTACCGCCGATGATGAAAAAACACGCGTTAATATTGAACATGCCGTTGCGCTGGCTATGGATTTAACATCTCAGGCGGAGGCTGCTGTCGTTATCCGCGAAGCTACGTCTGTTGCGGTGACCGGTGATGCCTGAAACACTCAAATTCAGAGTGCTGTCGGCTATTCTCCTGCTGCTTCTGCCTGCTTGTGGCATGGAAATTAAGAGGTCTTCTTTTTCTGTTATTGGCAGCTACGAGTCGGCGCTGCGTTACTACAAAGCGGGAGAAATCATGGAGGCGCGCAATGCCGCTCTGCGTACCGATCCGTCACGCCCGGATTATCAGAAGGCGCAGGTTCTGGTTAAAAAGAAAATCGAACCAGCACGCCTGCGGCTGTTGCGGCACTACCGGCGGGCCGCACAAAAAGCCGAAAAGCGCGGTGTGTTGTACCGTGCAGAAGAGCTGTTTATTAAGGCCTCCGAACTTTCCGTCGGCGGTACGCGCATGCACAAAAACGCCGCCAGAATTAACCTGATTTTACGCCAGCGGCGCATCAACCACCTGATTGTACAACGCCGCAAAGAAGATAATCAGCTCTTTGATGCACTCAATCGCTATCATCCGCCGAAAGGTCTGAATCCGAAAGACGGGCCCTATGCACGCGAAATTGACCGTTTGCAGAACCGTTTGCTGGCGCGTGGCAGAAATGCATGGCGGGCGGCAAAAAAAGAGTTGCATGAGGGTCATGCCGAAGTCGCTTACGTCGAAGCCGAGTCGTATGCACGTTTGCGTCCGAATTCCCGCCGTGCACCATTGCTTCTGCAAGAGGTAAAAGCGGCTTTGCCTAAAGGATTGCGTATTCCGCGCAAAAATAAACGCCGTAGCCATACTTCGGTGCTGCCGAAAAGTGCCAGCGCCGCTGAAATCAGACAACTTATGCAACAGGACAAATGGCGAAAAGCCTATGCCTATGCGGTGACCTACCGCCGTGAAGGCGGCGAAGATGCCGACAAGCTGTTGCGTACCATTAACAAAACATTGAAAAAACAGGCCGAAAATGCGTTCAAGGCCGGACAGCTGGCTTTTCGCAACGAGCAATTGGACAAAGCGGTGGAATACTGGAAAATGGCAACTGAATTGCAGCCGGACAATCGCGATTTCACCGATAGCTTGCACCGCGCGCGCGAATTGCAGGAGAGATTTCGCATCTTGCAGCGCGCAACCGGCAATACAGACCCTAACCCGGTAAAGTAGAGGCGATATGCGCGATCAGATAGTTAAAACCAGACGCAAAACTAGGCAGGTGCGCGTCGGCGATGTGCTTGTCGGCGGCGATGCGCCGGTTGCCGTGCAGTCGATGACCAATACCCTGACCACCGATATTGATGCCACAGTTGCGCAGACGCGGCGTTTGAGCGAGGCGGGTGCGGATATTGTACGCATTTCGGTTCCAGATTCCGATTCGGCATCGGCAATGCCGGAAATTCTCAATCAGATCGACGTACCTGTTATCGCCGACATTCATTTCAGCTACAAAATGGCCTTGGCGGCGCTGGATGCCGGTGTGCACGGCCTGCGCCTGAATCCGGGCAATATCGGCTCGCGGGAACGTGTGGAGACGGTGGTTAAAGCCGCGCAGGAGCGAAATATTTCCATTCGCATCGGGGTAAATGCCGGTTCGCTGGAAAAGCCGTTATTGGAAAAATATGGTGAGCCTTGTGCCGAGGCGATGGTCGAATCCGCGCTCGGCCATATCCATATTCTTGAAGATATGAATTTTCAGGACATCAAGGTGTCGTTGAAAGCCAGCAATATTCCGATGACGGTTTCCGCTTATCGTAAATTGGCGGAGCAAGTGGATTATCCCTTCCACCTTGGCATCACCGAGGCAGGCAGCAAATTCGGCGGCACGGTCAAGTCGTCGATTGGTCTCGGTCTGCTGCTCGCCGATGGTATTGGCGACACCATTCGCATTTCGCTGGCTGCCGAGCCGGAAGAAGAGATTCGCGCCGGTTTTGAAATCCTTAAATGTTTGAATCTTCGTCATCGTGGTGTGAATCTCATTGCCTGTCCATCCTGTGCACGGCAGAAATTCGATGTTATTCGCACTGTCGAAATGCTCGAAGAACGGTTGGCGCACATCCGCGAACCGATGGATGTGGCGGTCATCGGCTGTGTCGTCAACGGTCCCGGCGAGGCACGTGAGGCCGGTCTCGGTGTTACGGGTGGCTACCCTGTGCATTTGATGTACAAAGATGGTAAACCGAGCGGTAAGGTAAAGGCAGCGGATCTGGTCGAGCAGCTGGTGCAGGAAGTTGAAGCGCGCGCTGAACGTTTGGCTGTGGCCAAAGATCATAACGCAGAGGATAAATCTTGAGCGAGCAATTTCGTAGTATTCGCGGTATTCACGATGGCTTGCCAGCCGATGTGCGGCGCTGGCGGTATATTGAGGATGCGGCACAACGTGTTTTTGCACGTTATGGTTTTTCCGAGGTGCGTCTGCCGGTGCTTGAGCCGACCGGTCTTTTCATCCGCTCTATCGGCAGCGATACGGATATTGTGTCCAAGGAAATGTATCGTTTTGAAGATCAGGGTGGCGATGATATTTGTCTGCGGCCTGAAGGTACGGCGGGCAGTGTGCGCGCTTACCTGCAAGCCGGACTAACCCGTTCCGGTTCGCAACGCTGGTTTTACATCGGTCCGATGTTTCGCCGCGAACGACCGCAAAAAGGGCGATTGCGCCAATTTCAGCAGATTGGCGCGGAATGGTTCGGCGTTTCCGGGCCTGTCGAAGATGTCGAAGCGCTGGCGATGGCACATGCGTTTCTCAATGAACTTGGCATTGCCGATTTATCGCTGGAAATCAATTCGTTGGGCTGCCCGGCCTGTCGTCCGGCCTACCGTGAAAAACTGGTCGCCTATCTGCAAGCGCGCCGCCAATCGCTGTGCGACACCTGCAATACCCGTATTGAGAAAAACCCGCTGCGCGTACTCGATTGTAAAGTTGAAAGTTGCCAAGCGCAATTGACGGATGCGCCGGAAATGGTTTCACACCTGTGCAGCGATTGCCAAACACATTTTGATGCACTGATTGCAGGTCTCGAAGCGTTGAAAATTCCGTATCGGATTAATCCGCGTATCGTGCGTGGACTTGATTATTACAATCGCACCGCCTTTGAAATCGTTACCGGCAAACTCGGCGCACAAGGCACGGTGTTGGCTGGTGGCCGTTACGATGGGCTGATTGAAGAGCAGGGTGGACCGAGCACCCCGGCCATTGGTTTTGCCGCCGGTTTGGAGCGTTTGGCAATGCTGCTTCCCGACATCCCGGGTGTTCAGCCCGATGTCGCTATCGTAGCAATCGGCGAGTCGGTAAGGGTTTATGCACTGAAAATTGCCAATCAACTGCGGCGTGGCGGTTGCCGTGTGATTCACTGCGGTGGAGGCAGTGCCAAACGGCAATTTAAGCTTGCCGACCGCGAACAGGTGCGTTTTGTTGCTGTCGTTGGTGAGGATGAAATGAAATCGGAGATGCTGCGCTTGAAAGATATGCAAAGTGGAGAGCAAACTGACATCCCGGTACAGGAT
Organism: Zetaproteobacteria bacterium; assembly: GCA_003233235.1. Classification (GTDB taxonomy): domain Bacteria; phylum Pseudomonadota; class Zetaproteobacteria; order Mariprofundales; family Mariprofundaceae; genus UBA1543. Next base: position 5,167 of record QILF01000149.1, on the reverse strand, counting down.
GCCATTGTCTGCTGCAAGCGTATGACGCCATCGTAAAGTCAATGCCGTGATCAAAGACATCGGCATCGCGTTCAGGCCCCTGCTCGAAGCAGCTAGGGATTTATCGCCGATTGTGCTGGTTATCGTTTTTTTTCAATTCGTCGTTCTCAATCAACCGGTTCCTGATCTCGGTAAGATTGTCGTTGGTTTACTGTTTGTTCTTTTAGGATTGGCGCTGTTTGTGCGCGGGCTGGAAATCGGTCTATTTCCGGTCGGCGAGGCGATGGCGCATGCTTTTGCCAAAAAGAGCAGTCTGGCTTGGTTGCTGCTGTTTGCCTTTCTGCTTGGTTTCGGGACCACCGTTGCTGAACCTGCGCTCATCACCATCGCTCAGAAAGCGGCCAATATCGCTGCGCAGGGCGGTTTTATCGAACACAATGTGCAAGCGATTAATGATTATGCCAACGGTCTGCGTTTGAGCGTGGCTTTGTCAGTCGGCTTGGCTATTTTGCTTGGTGTATTGCGCATTTTGCTTGCCTGGTCGCTGCCGGTGCTGATGATTGGCGGCTATTTGCTGGTTGCCGGCATGACTCAAATCGCACCGCCTGAAATTATTGGTATCGCTTACGATTCCGGCGGTGTGACCACATCAACCATCACCGTGCCGCTGGTCACGGCGCTTGGTATAGGTCTGGCTTCCTCTATTGAGGGGCGCAATCCGTTGCTTGATGGCTTTGGTTTGATTGCGCTTGCATCACTTATGCCGATTATTTTCGTGATGGTTTTCGGCATCTGGATGGCGGCGTGAGCGAATATTTCATCCTTTTTGTACAAACCCTTGCCGGGACGCTACGTGACCTGTTGCCGATTGTGCTGATTTTTGGTTTTTTCCAGTTTGTTATCCTGCGCGGCAGGATGGTGAGGCCACTTCGTGTACTTCGCGGTTTTGTTTATGTTGTTCTCGGTATGGCGCTGTTCCTGATGGGTCTGGAAAAAGCTATTTTCCCGCTCGGCGAACTGATGGCCCGGCAATTGACCAATCCGGCCTTTCTCTTCGGCTCGTCAGCCCTTGCACCGGAAAATATACATTGGCTGGATTATTTGTGGGTTTATGCGTTTGCGTTGGCGATTGGTTTTGCCACCACCATTGCCGAGCCTGCACTGATTGCTGTTGGCATGAAAGCCGAGCAGATTTCCGGCGGCGCAATTTCCAGCTGGGGGTTGCGTTTATCCGTTGCTACAGGTGTGGCGATTGGTGTAGCGATTGGCTGTTACCGCATTGTCAGTGGCACTGATTTGTGGTTATACATCGTTTGCGCTTATATTGTGGTGATGTTGCAAACGGCTTTTGCTTCAAGGTCAATGATTCCTCTGGCTTACGATTCCGGCGGCGTGACCACTTCGACGGTCACCGTGCCGCTGGTTGCAGCACTTGGTATCGGCTTAGCGAGCACCATTCCCGGTCGCAATCCGATGATTGACGGCTTTGGCCTGATCGCCTTCGCCAGTGTTTTCCCCATCATGACTGTGCTTGCCTACACATGGATTGCCGGACGTGTCGTCAGGTCAGGCAAGGCAAAAAAATGAAGCAAACGGGTAAAAAAATGACCCGTAAGGAGATGGCTTATGCATTTTAAACTTATTATCGCGCTGGTCGACGAGGCTTCGACAACCGACATCATGAAAGCGGCGCGCAAAGCGGGCGCAACCGGCGCGACCATTGTTGGTGATGCGCGCGGCGAAGGTTTAGCGCCCAGCAAAACATTTTTCGGGCTGAATCTCGAAGCGCGACGGGATATGCTGATGTTTCTCGTTGAGGAGCATTTAAGCCGTCAGGTGTTGGAGCATGTTGCCGAGACCGGTGGTTTTGATGTGAATCCCGGCAGCGGGCTTGCCTTTCAGATAGATGTCGAGGATACCATTGGCCTGAAAACGCAGATTGAAGCCATTGTTGAAGAAGTGGAGGAAGAGATATGATTGAGAAAAAAGTAATTCATGTGCGTGATGTAATGAAAGAGGAATACGATATGGTGGACGGTCTTTCCACCGTGCATGAGGTTCTGAATATGATGCAGCATGTGGAAACCAAATGTGTCATTGTCAACAAACGCAACGAAGAAGACGAATACGGCATTGTTGTCCTTGCCGATATTGCCCGCCATGTGCTGGCTAAAAACAAATCGCCGGATCGCGTGAGTATTTACGAGGTGATGACCAAACCGGCGGTGACGGTTAATCCGGAGATGAATATCCGTCATGCCAGTGCACTGTTTTCGCGTTTGGGTCTGTCACGCGCCCCGGTTGTTAATGGTAACGGTGAAATTATTGGTATTGTCAGTCACACGGATATGGTACTTAAGGGGTTGATGAAACTGTATTGAGCGCCCCGTCAGCGGTTTGCGAACGCGGTCAGGAGCCTTGCGGGCGGAAAACGGGTGTTGTATCCGTGCGTTGTTGATTACTCAATCTACGCGTGTTCGTTCTTCGACTTCTTGAGCCGTTTTGCAATCAATACAAAGCGTTGTAACCAGCCGGGCCTGTAGGCGCTTGATGCTGACTGAACCCCCGCAACTTTCGCAGATGCCGAAGGTTCCGGCTTTAATACGGCCAAGAGCCTGATCAACTTTCTTAATCAGCCGACGTTCGCGATCCTTGATACGTAAATCAAAGTTCCGGTCGGCTTCCATTGTTGCCTGATCGGTCGGGTCGGGGAAGGATGTTTGCTCCTCCGAATGCATCGAGTGGAGCGTGTCGTTTAAATTTCCTTCCAGCTCATTTCGCCAGGTCACGAGTTGTCCGTTAAATTTTTCGAGTTGTTTTTCACTCAATCCCATTACTTACCTCCAGCAGGTCGTAAATCGGTTTTTACTCCGGCGGTTTTGTACTCCGGAATGTGCTTCGGAAACCGCCATTGTTTCCGTCATCGTTTTAATAAGGCGGCGAACCATAGCGATTGCCTGCCGTGGTGTAAATCCGTTCAGGGCTTTTCGGAGGCCGCACTCAATCGCCGACATAATAAAGCGTACCACTGATCGGCGAGTTCGACCAGTGGTGGTGGTTGCATATGATCGGACAGGCGGGTGGTTTTCAGGCCTGTGCCACAGGCGTTGATGGCAGAAAACCATTTTTGCTGCACCGAAACGTTCAGTGCCATGCCGTGCCAGACGATGCCGTGTGAAACGCGTAGGCCTAACGCCGCGATTTTTGCATTATTCTTCCACACGCCGGGCAGATTTTTGTGGTGTTTTGCATCAACTCCCAGCATTTGCAGCAGATCAATGCATGATTGCTCCAGCAGATATGCATAATCGCGCACGCCGAGTTTTCGGCTACGTAATGAAATTAGCGGATACAACATCAGTTGGCCGGGACCGTGATAGGTGGTTTCGCCGCCTCGTTCGGTGTGAATAAGTGTTGCCGGCAGGTTTTTCTGCCTGCGATTATCGATGCCGCGCCGGCCGGTGGTGTATACCGGTTCGTGTTCGCAGGACCAGATGATTTCGCCAGATGCGCCCTGTTGAATCCGTTGAACCTGTTGTTGCATCCTTTCCCATGTGTTCACATAAGGCTGTTTGCCAAGCCACGCGAAATCTGGCGAGGAAATATTTGTGGCGCATGTCTTTTCACGGGGCTGCATGGCTGGATGCTGACGCGCAGTGCTTTGAACGTCCATATAAGTACGTATTGCGCAACAGCGTGATCATTGTGATAGATTTTCCGGAGGCAAGCCGTTTCTCTACAAACCACCGCTATAAACCGCCTCTCTTGTAAGCCCAAAATGAAAGTGTCCGCTTTTTCCAAAATAGAAATGTCCTCTTTAGCATTGCTGGATGGAGGCATTTATGAAGGCAGAGATATTATTGATGAGCAAGAAAGAGCAAGACCGATCCGAGGTTATCAGGCTGTATGTTGAGGGCTATATCAAGCAAAAGGATGCAGGTAAACGGCTTGGCTTGAGTCCACGGCAAGTCAGACGTTTGGCAGTTGCATATCGCAAACGTGGCGCCTCAGGAATCATTCATGGTGGCCGAGGTAAAACAAGCAATCGCAAGATAAAAACCGATATACAACAGCGCGCCATAGCTATCGTGCGGCAACAGTACCCGGACTTTGGCCCTACCTTTGCAAATGAGAAGTTAACGGAGGAACATGACTTCTCCTTCTCTGTGGAAACACTTCGCCAATGGATGATCAGCGATGGCTTGTGGTCACCCAAGAGCAAGAAACACAAACGCGTCCACCCGATGCGAGAGCCGCGTCTGCAGGTTGGTGAGATGGTACAGATTGATGGCTCCCCACATGATTGGTTTGAGGGGCGCGCTGCCAAGTGTACGCTGATTGTATTTATCGATGACGCGACCAGCAGGTTGGCTGAACTGCGTTTCTTCCCTTCAGAAACGACTGAGGCCTACATGAGCTGCCTGTGCAGTTATCTGGAGCGTTATGGTCGCCCTGCTGCATTGTATTCGGATAAACACAGCGTCTTTCGCGTCAATCAGGAGGATGCCGAATCGGGCGAGCAGTTAACGCAGTTTGGCCGTATGCTGAAAACATTGGATGTCGAAGGCATTCAAGCCAATACGCCCCAAGCCAAGGGACGCGTGGAACGCGCTAACAAAACCTTGCAGGATAGGTTAATCAAGGAGATGCGGTTGGCTGGCATCTCCGGCATTGAAGCTGGCAACACCTTTCTTACCGAGTACATGAAAAAACACAATGCCAAGTTCGCCAGACAACCTGTATCCGATGCGGATGCACACAGGCCTGTGCTGCATAGCGCTGAGGAACTGGATCTTATCTTTTCCATCCACACCACCCGCAAGCTTTCGAAGAACCTTACAGCGCAATATCACAACACCCTCTATCAGATAAAAATCAAAGGCATTGGCTACGCCATGCGCGGTGCAAAGGTGATGATGTGTGAGGATTTCAAAGGCAATGTCACGATATTATACAAAGGTAGGGTTCTGAATTACGAAACATTCAAACGAGGAGAAAAACAACCAGCCATTGAAGATGATAAAACAATCAACAACGCCATCGACAAAGCCATAGAGAAGCAAAAATCTCGCCCGAATTACAAACCACCTGTCAATCATCCATGGCGAACTTCTATGCTACGCCAGACACCTCAAAAGCGGACAATTCTATCTGGCAGAAAAGAGGACATTTCTACTTTGCGTTGACA